>JAATVR010000117.1 GCA_014523665.1 Nitrososphaerales archaeon TH526 | reverse complement strand
TTCTTGGTTACTCAATATCTTCTTCGATTTATCAATGGCCTAGACTATAAGTCTTGTCTTAGGCTTCAAATGTAAATTTGTTACTTCATTACGGTCTGCCTTCGAAAAAGGAGTGGGATCATTGGACAAGGAAGCGACATCACATGATGACCTGATGGATGCTCCCGAATGTCGATCTTGCTCTGGCATTGAGTTAATGTTTAGTTTGCCATTTTATTACTATAAGCACTGATTTCTCAATATGTGTTCTAATTCTTCAGCGTTCGTGTGTATAAGATATTTTATTTTGTAACGTTCATAATCATTGGATAAATGTACAAAGTGAGAGATAACATATATTGGAACGACAATAGTGGCCCAATAAGTGTCATTAAGTTGTCTACTACTAGTGGAGCAGCACTGAATGCTGTCTGGAAACAGAGGAAGTATATGTGGTATGTAGTTGAGCCAGAGAGTGAAAAGAATGTCATCTAGGATAAGCAGCACAAAAGACATGTACCAGCAAGTTGCGTCCGATAGTCTTTTAGTTGAAACAGTTTTCTCTGCTATATCCGACAACAAATCCCTGTCACTGTTTAATATCATTGGAATCATGTCAAGTCATGCATCAGACGGACAACCTACCGGAGAGATTCTTATATCACGTTTGAATATGACTCGCAAGCAATACTACACGCGTATCAACCGCTTAGTTGATGCAGGTATGATTACCAGGAAAAGAGCAAGATTTGTTCTTACTTCACTTGGAAGGATAGTCTACGAAACCCACAAGACAATAGGTGTTGCAATCCAAAATCGATGGAAACTTGAAGCGATTGATTTGTTAGAGAATTCTCTGCCTCCAAACAGGATGCCTACTGAAGAGAGACAAAAACTTATCAACACGTTACTAGGAGAATGCGACAAGATCAGAGATATTCTTCTATGCCACTGTCAAAGCCGAAAAAATGAGTATTTGTTAGCTGTATAGTTCATCGTTTGATTGGGATTACAATCTAAAGTATCAAGGGCTCATGGGGATACACTCAGAAGTCCGTAGGCCTAGACCCAGGATTTGACTCTTCCAACATTGATGTCTGTATCACTGAGTTGGTTGATGCCCTGTGAACATCATAGCAAAAGAGTATTAGCGACCGGACTACAAACAAATGATTAACACAACTGTTCGCCTATTAGATGAATACGATATCAGATTTGATAATCGCTGTCGCATACTTGTTGATGGAGCAAACCCTAGTTTCATCACGGCATTGAAGGATAAGGTAGATGAAGATACCAACTATGAAGAACAGATATCATTTTACAAAAAGTCTTATCCTTCAGTATATGGCTTGCAGTTCCTTCAACAGAATATGTTCGATATTCTAGTGCCTTTTGCCAAATATCAAAAGGAGATGTTAACACAACTGCAAGGCGATGCTAGAGTACAACAAGGGACAGGTTGCTATTCATCCACGATTTAACAAACTCATAACATCTTTAAGGACTGCAGTGGAGAATGGGGGAGGACAATTAGACAAAGAAGTAACGTATTTGATGATCTTTTTGATAGTTTTAGATTGTCTCCGGATCTGGCGTTGACTTGAATGTTTAGTTCACTATTTTATCAGTATGAGCACTTATTTCTCAATATGGGTTATAACTCGTCAGCGTTTGTGTGTATAAGGTAATTTATTTTGTAACGTTCATAATCTTTGGATAAACTGAAAAATGAGAAATATATATATGAATGAGAGTAGCGACCCAATAAGAGTAATTCCATTGTCTACGACTGGTGGAACTACACTAAATGCTGTCTGGAAGCAGAGGAAGTATACGTGGTATGTAGTTGAACCAGGGAATGAAAAGAATGTAATAGATGTGCTTACGCCACGCCAATTTGATGAAGCAATTGAGAATGGAAAGTACTCCTTCAAATGGTAAAACTGTTCAAGAATGGAAGGGTTATTAGACTGCCCGGAAATATTTCCGGATGGATTGGCTGTGTTGCTCGATTACATGAAGGGACAGGTTGCTATTCATCCTAGATATTCGAAGTTGATAACCGCACTGCGTACTGCTGTCGAAAACGGAGAAGGTGTACTGGATAAAGAAGCAACCAGCCATGATGATTGTTTTGATGCATTTCGTCTATTGTTAATGTTTTGGCATTGATAAAAGAAAGCCTAAATATTCTGAACGGTGGAACGAGTTTAGTTATGTCGGCCCCAGGTAATTATGTAGCCCCGAAGAGAGGGAAAGAAGGCTACGCGAACTTGCTAATAAGCTTGTTGATGAAGAGCGGGTTGAATCCGATACCGTGAGTCAAACAAAGCGCGAGTATGCAAATATCAAGCAGGATTTGACTCAGGAGTTTTTGAAATTCATAAAGATTAGTGAAGAATGTGAGACGGATCGTGCCATATTAGAGGCAGTTGTTTACAAGGACATTGCTGAAGAAATACATACGGCTTTGAAAAAG
>JAATVR010000116.1 GCA_014523665.1 Nitrososphaerales archaeon TH526 | reverse complement strand
GAAATGCGAATAGGCGTGTATCAGTTTGCAAAAGAGAATCTTTTGTGGGAGAACTATGAACAGAATATTTTTGAAGCATATAGGATAGCTTAAAAAGGGAATCATATTGATAAGTAGTAATTTATCTTTATATGAATTATAATGAATATGAGAGGAACTAATGATGTAATTGAAGATAATTGTTAACACGACTGCTAGGATATTTAACCGTGAGAACAATTTGGTGAATAATGAATAACGAATATCTGCTATTAGTAGGAATATATTATCGATCGATGGTATCATATCCCATATCGATTTTTAGTCCCCTGTGTATGGAATCACAGACACAAACACTAAATCCAAAGTATCTTCTTCTTCCATCTGAGTAGGTGAGCTACTGGTTACTCCTCCTGATCCTCCTCCTCCTCCTACAAGACTCATAGTTAGTGATTGAGTTGTAGACCAATCTGGCCTGACCAGGCTTGTGCTCCCAATTTGTAGATCGGAAAGTAGCTCAAAAGGATTGAAATCTTGGAATAGTTCTTGATTTTCCAGCGGGTTTGTCTCTCCACTAATATCACTAATAGTGCTCTCTTCACTCAAAGAGGCAAGTGATAGCATATTCTGTATGTTAAATGGAATTCTAATGGCTATGACTGAAACTGAACTATTGCTGTTATTAGCTGAAGAGGTCAAACTTACTGTCACGTGATTATTTTCTTCGTCATTGGGACTGCTAAAGTTACTTACTGAATTATTGGTTTTATCTTCAATTGATATTCCAGAGACTTTGATACCGTTCACCATGCTCGTTCCAACTGCACCAAATGTGGATGATCCGTTGAATATGCTATCTGCAAAACTGTTCATGAATTGTTTGAAATCTTGCGAATCTCCCATTCCTCCCATTCCTGAATGTTCTTGTTCAGATGAAAAGAAGCTATCTGAAGACTCATCATCTTGGAAACCGAAAAACGAGTCATTTGCCACTCCCCCATCTATATCCTCGTCAAGTAGCGATGAGCTTACGACTTTGAAAGAATCAAAGACATCTTGAATAGTTGGAAGAAATTGATCATATTTTGGATTTTCGGTATTGAATAATAAATAATATGCTCTATTATTAGGTTCGTCAATGAACCCTTTTTCAACTGACTTTCTTGTCGCACCAGTAGAATCGTCAGTGAATTCTATCTCATAAGCTGACATGCCAGAAATGGTGCTATTTGTTCGAACTGAATCAAGGCTGAAATTGGCATAACTATTTCTGTAAGCATTTATCGAACTCCGTGCATACTGGTCGAGAGATGGTGTCTGGCCAACTTCAAAATTCTCTAAACCTACTGCTAGATTGGTTCCTAAGTTGGGATCGGCTGAAATAGGTGGAACAAAATTTACAATACTATAAACAGTGGCGTTTGGGGGAATTTCTGATTCTGTGAAGCTCCAATTTGATGGATATTCAATATCAAATCCATAAATTGGATTTGAATATGTAATGAAGGATTCATTTCCTGAATCAACTATACCATCGAACAGCTGCGAATCATTATTCATGTCGTCAGCTACCGCACTCGAATTGTCTATAGTAGAATCAAAGGATGAAACCGGTAGATAGCTTTGTGCTTTGATTTGTTGCCCATAGGGCAATCCTCCTAACAATGAAATTGCATTACAAGTCAACAATAAGATTATGGTCACCGCTAATGATGTCCGCATGAGAGTCTTGTTATTTTCTTGGAGCATATTGATGAACAATATTCTACACGAATAAAAAGTATGTGGTACCACACAATGTAGATTAATTTCAGATAATATATTCTATTGTAATCAAACAAACTCTATTTGAATGGGTAACTTCTGCCCCTGGTTTGCTTACCATTAATCCTCTGTAAACTATGATTAGGAATGTTACTATATATTATGAATTAGTATCGGTTATGGGACATTTAGCAAAGGATAGTACGGACTTGAATATAGGAGGAATGGACTTGTCCACCAAAGCAACAAATACACTCGTGTGCTAATATATTACCAATAGTTTAAAGATATACCAACATTAGGACCGATCCGAAAAGTAGCACACGAATGGTTATTCTCCTTTAATTGCAGGAGAAAAGTTGAGAGCATAATTAATGCAGTTACTGATGGGAGGACCTGGGGCTTGCTTGCCAATCTTGCCATAATGTCGGTCATGAAATAACACGTGTTAAATATAATCTTTACTGTTAAATTTTTCAAACCATTTCTCTGATATTGCGCATATAACCAAATAGTATTGCATAATAATGCAATGGTCTAACTATACACAATTTTTACTATCATACGGACAAATGTTCAAACTGGAATGCTTCATCTAGTCGTTTTTTTGGATCCCCCCTTTTCCTTGAAACTATAACCATCCTCTCATTACTTCTATCATTCATCGTCCATTCTATCTTGTCCCCTGGTTTTAGATTGAGGTAGGAAACGATTCCTTGCGGCAAAGTAGCGCTGAGTGAATTTGTTCCAGCTTTCGCCACTCCGACAGTGCTCTCTAAAGTCATACGAAGATAAATATTTGAACGCCCATATAATCCATATATCGTACAGATGCCATTTATACGGCATATATAAGGAAATCCGCCGTCTAGATGGCTATCGTACGGTCGACTCAACTTCTATGAAATTATTACAAAATGTATGATTAATCAAGTTCCAAATGTACTATAATATAGAAAAGTATGAAAGGTCCAATTCAAAAATTCAAGAAACAGCATTGAAGATTTTTTTGTTTTGGCATTAAACTCGATATGAATGCCTTGTTAGAAGCGAAAATTCTAAGTGGGAATCCCATGGTGTCATTTAGATGACTGTACCATAAACCTTATCTATTAACAATATCAGAAAATGATTCCTAAGGAAGGATTGTATTGTTAGAAGTAATAAACCATAGCGTATATAAGTGCTTGATTGAATTAAAAGATATGAAGTTGAGAAATATTTTAAGTTCAAAAAGTCTAATGTCGGTTGCAGATAAAAGACACCTACCATTTATGCATATGAATAAGATCGCTTTTTTAACTGTTATACTAGCAAGTTCTATCGTTGCCATTTTGCTTAATGCCAACTTAGGTAGTATTGGCGATGATGCATTTGCTACTACAATTAGTAACGATACACAAAATCAATTAACATCTTCCCAGCAACAAGTAGCACAGCAGCTGCAGCCAAACATGGATGCAAAATCAATTTTCGATACAAAGACCGCAGTATTGGGTAACAATGTCAAGAACCTTGTTATTCTGATTCCAGATGAGGCACATCATGGTAATGGGGAACCAAAGGAGAATCGATTTATAGTACAATCATTTTTGCCCGAGAAAGCTGTTGTAAATAGGGGAACTCAGGTGATTTGGTTTAGTGGAGACGTGAGTCATGAACATAGAATCATTTTGAATGGAGAATCAAATTCTTTTACCCCGAACCCTTATGAAAGTGGTGGCATTGCGGAGAATAGTGCGTCTACTCCAGTGGCTTTTAATTCTGTAGGCGAATATGGGTATACTAGCCCAGACGTAAGCCCAGAGGCTGAACAAAAAGGATTTGTCATGAAAGGAGAAATTGATGTTGTAGATCAACCAAATGAATTGATTTTTTCTCCTACAGCAATGTCATCATCTTCCCCATCAAATGCTGACCAGAAAAGTCCCAATACAAGCACTAATATAGAAACAGTTGGTGTTTAATATGGTTCCAACCGAAGATGCTGATACCTATCTTTCACAATTTAAGGAAAAAGGATTTTCTATAGATAGTACATATTCCTTCAAAGATGTGAGAGGTTTGGCAAGAGGAACTAATTCTGAACAGACACTTGTAGTATGGAGTGCTCCCCCAAATTTGAAATTAGATAGTGTACTTAATGTATTGAAAGAAATAACCCCCACATTGCCGTACAAGTGACCGTTTGTGCAGGTGTCTTAAATGCTAAGATCTTTTTCTAAAGTAGGATATTTTTTTTGCGCTATACTATTCATAATTAATCTTCTTTCATTAGTACCTATACCCAATAAAATAGGGATTGAAACAACAGTGGCTAAGCCCTTGGATTTGCTAGATCAGGGTCAATCTTTTTACAAGACAGGCGACTCTAGTAACAGTTCCTCTGGACTTCTCTCATCTCTATCCTCCGCTACTTCTGCGTTCTTAAATAACAATACCATCAACAATAATACAAGTTCAAAGCCAATTTCGCAAGAGGATTATGACCGAGTAAAAAATTGCAATGCTGATACCAGCAAGAGACCTTCATCCATAGAATACCTTACTTATTTTAGTTGTGGGCATGTAAAGACTGATGCATTATCAGATGGCAACCAACAGGTAACATGAGAGTTTACCATAATCGCTAAAGAAAACCAGTCGATACCTATCGCTGACAATGGCCTAAATTTTGACGATGCATGGACCTTTAACGGCACAATTCCTGGGCCAACTATGAGGGTAACAGAAGGTGATATAGTCAAGATAACTCTAGTAAACAGCATAGGAAACAACCATTCCCACTCTCTGCACTTGCATTCCATTCACCCTTCTAATATGGATGGCATTGAAGGGCAAGGAGGTGCAATAGCACCAGGCCATAATTACACCTATACGTTTGTTGCCCAACCATACGGTGTATATCCATATCACTGCCATGTTACGCCAATCGACCAGCACATTAACAAGGGACTCGATGGTGTTTTTATTATCGACCCTAAAATTCCTCGTCCTGATATGAAAGAGATGGTGATGTTGATGAATGGTTATGATCTAGATTATGAAAAGGAGGGTGTCGGCCCAAATAGAATTCCAACTCCTGAAGAGGTAAAGGATGATTATATGCCACAGGCCTTTGAACATGCAAATGAGGTGTATACGGCAAACGGGAAGGCATTTGACTATGCAAATCATCCAATACAACTACAAAATGGAGTTCCTTACCGAATCTACCTAGTCAACATGTTGGAATTTGACTTAGTAAATAATTTTCATTTGCATGGCAACCTGTTTAAATACTATCCAGGCGGCACATCGACAACACCTTCATTCGTCAATGACATTGTTGCTTTAACTCAGGGTGATAGAGGTATATTGGAGTTTAAATATGACTTACCTGGCAAATACATGTTCCATGCTCATATCAATGAATTTTCAGATTTAGGATGGATGGGATTTTTTGATGTCAGAGAATAGTCATTTGAATTTCTAACGATATAATTTAATGCGAACACGATAGAAACAATGATTAATCCATTCATGCCAGAATGCATAATGAGGTCGATTAGCATGCTTGAGGAACCAAGAATTAGACTTACCCAGTCTAAGACTCATATTAACTAAAATAATGAAAGTGCCAAGTGAATCAGATAATCTAATTGTGTTACACAAATAGAATGTAATTGAACGCAGTGAATTTTGGAGACTAAACTATGATTATAGACTATCTTTTAGTATAGATTTCAAGAGTGGGAGAATTATTTTCATTAAGTCTACTTAATTGCTACTAATATCTTATCTTTCATTCGAAAGGGCTGTAACTAATAGGCTGGTCATTCCACCCAGGACTAGTCACTCTCTGGATATCTTCTTGTATACTACACATCTGACAGCATTGGACAGTATTCTTCTTTGGATTTTCTAGGTCGATAGCCCAATCATCATAGTTTACTTTTATAATAGCAAACTTTGCATTCTTGTTAGCAGTTGGATATTGCGTTAAGAATGCCTTCAAGTGCTGTTTATGTCTGGGATTCTCGCAATGCATAACGGTTATGAGAGCAAGAACCTAAAAACTATGTATCGTCTGTTAATCCATACTGGATAAATTGAGAACTTCATAAGTGAAATGACAGCATTTAATTGTCCACGTTGTGGCGCACCCTTAGATACCGAAGAATTGAAGATTGACGAACGAGACAATTCGACGATAAAACGTTGCCCAAAGTGTTATGAATTCCTAGAAGACAGACCGAAGAAATAGTTACTAATCCAAGAGTAACAAAACCACAAGCGCGAAAGTTTTTTAAAATATCACTAGTGATATTTCATAACCAATAAATAACTAACAGATAAACTCTTTCATTTATGGTCTTTAGTTTCAAATATACTGAATCAGGTGGTTTGAGCAACAAATATCTTCTGGTCTCATATGACTCAGCAACCAAGGAAATTAAAGCTTCTACAGATATGACCGGTTCAAATTTGGTACAGAAGACGTTGACTGATTCAGATGAGGAAACATTAAGAGCATCCTTTAAAGGAGATAGATTCTTTGGATTTGATGCCAACTATCAAGCTGGAAATGACTTGGAAAAGGATAATGATAGCAATGTATTGTCGTTCACACTTATACTAACAATGGGAGATAAGGTCCATACAGTGATATGGTCGAATAAATCAAAAGAGATTCCTGATGAATTGACTCAAATCAAAGACAAAATTAAAGGGATGGTTTCAAGCAAAAAAATGATTTGAGTCTTCACTGGCATCCGCACATAAAAGGAGTCGTCTTTCCAGTAGGGTTATTCTATTATCGGTTGGTTGCGATTCAGTGAGCAATCATTTTCATACTTCATCGAGAACACGACTGAGAATGCAAATTAGTATGAAATGAGAATAAAAAACTCTGCAATCACAATTTTAATCAACTAAACAGCCTTCATTCGTTTAAATGAGAGCACTCCAATAGTTCCTAAAGATGCTGCAGAGAGTAGCAAAATACCAATATTTAAAGCGAATGAGTTCATTCCTGTTATTCCCAGCATTACTTCTCTCAATGCGCCTACTCCATAGGTAACTGGATCTAAGGCAGTTAAAATGGAAAGCCATGTTGGAAGATTGTTTAGAGGGAAGAGAGCTCCGCTCAAGAAGTAAAGAGGAAATACTACAAAGCTTACGATTAGTTGAAAACCCTCCAAACTTTCCATATGACTTCCTAGAGTGAGACCGAGCGATGTAAGTGTGAATGAAAGAAGAAGGATAATGATAATAATAAACATCATGGACAATGGGGTATAGTGAATTCCAATCACAAGTCCAACTACTAACAATATAGCGGCTTGAATCAATGAAGTTGTCATGCCTCCAAAAGCCTTCCCCAAGAAGATCGTAGTTCTACTTACTGGAGCTACCATCACACTTTTGAGAAAATCAAACTTTCTATCCCAGATTATATAGGAACCAAAGAATACTGAAGTAAATATAACTGACATGCATATTATGCCTGGAAAAATGAACTGTTGATACCCTATATAAGTATCGGCTGCAAAACGCGCTGTACCAAAAAGGTCAGTTGTAGATCCAAACCCTTCTCCAATAACAAATAACCACAATAGCGGAGTAAATGTAGATGCGATGAGTCTACTTTTTTCTCTTAAAAAGACTTTGAATTCTCTAAGCCAAATAGCGTATAGTTTACCTAATCCTAATTCTATACGACTCTTGTTTATTTCCATATTGAGCATATTTTTCCATGAACCCTCCTTCAGAATCATCCTCGTCCTCGTCTTGTCCCTGTTTCTTTGTAACGTGTCTTTGTGCAAATTTAAGAAAAACATCGTTAAGAGTAGGGCTTCTAAGTTCTACTGATTCTACCTCTGCGCTATTGGTCTTATCTAGTATTTTGAGAATAGCCGGTAGATTGTGGCTTGCATCATCTACATAAATGAGAACATTTCCGTTTTTTGTATCTAGTTCAACTTTACGCACAAAGTTGCACTGCTTTAAAACACGGCCTATATCTTCTTTATCAACATGTTTGTTTGCTAATTCCATTTCTATTATCTCTCCTCCAAGTTGTTCTTTCAATTGAGTTGGTGAATCAAGGGCAATTATCATGCCTTTATCTATGATACCAATTCTATCACAGAGAAAATCTGCTTCTTCCATATAGTGCGTTGTGAGTATAAGCGTAATTTTCTCGTCCTTTACTAATCGATTAATATATTTCCACATCACTTCCCTGCTACTAGGATCAAGGCCAAGTGTTGGTTCATCCAGAAGATTACGGTTGGTTTGTGGAGTAGTCCTCTAGCTATTTCTAAGCGTCTACGCATACCTCCAGAATATTTTTTGACTTGGTCATCCTTTCTGTTGGTAAGGCCTACCAATTCTAATACTTCAGATATCCTTTTTTCCAGAAGTTCTTTTGGGACAGCGTATAGAAGTGAATGTAGCTTCAAGTTTTCGTAGCCAGTAAGCATATCGTCACTACTTGGAGCTTGGAATACAATACCAATACTAGATCTGACTTCGGAAGGATTTTTGATGATATCATATCCATTCACTGTTGCCGTGCCAGCTGTTGGTTTAATCAAGGTGGCAAGAATATGGATTAGAGTGGTCTTACCAGCCCCATTTGGTCCTAGAAGTCCAAATACTTCATTATCAAATACTTCGATATTAATATCATTAAGAACAGTTAGATTATCATACTGTTTGAAAAGATTCTTAATGGTTATCAATATATGTTCTAAACCATTGGAAATTCGTACTCTCGATATATATCCTCTTGTATTGCCTCCTCTGTTATTAGTATATCCTGAAGTTATGTAGTCTCTGTATGTGGTATCCAATAATGATTCTAGTAGGGGTTTATGTCGTATTGTATATACGATATGTATAAATAGGCAAGCAGCCATATATCGTATGACCAATATGGAATATAAGGAAGTGATCTTCACAACACGATGATACCAGTTTCAGAGGAGTCAATCATTAGTGCGGTTGAAAAAGTGAGCAAAAGCGTAGTTAACATAGCCAGTGTTAGATTGATGCAAGATCAGCTTTTTAGAGTATTTCCGGTACAGGGTGTAGGATCAGGCATCATACTTGATAATAAAGGACATATACTAACAAACAATCATGTAATAGATGATACTGAGAGATTAAGGGTAACTTTTGGTGATTCCAAACAGGCCAACGCCAAGCCGGTAGGTAAGGATGAAGTGACTGATTTGGCCGTTGTTAAGGCAGAGACACTTGAACTCTACAGCAATGATGAGATAAGCTTGAAACCTGCAGATCTTGGCAACTCCGATGAGCTAAGGGTTGGACAAATAGTTATGGCATTAGGCAACCCTTTTGGTCTTACTGGAGCGCCAACAGTAACTGCCGGAATTATTAGTTCACTTAATAGAAATGTACAATTTGAGAATGGGATCTTGGAGTTGGTACAAACTGATGCTGCAATTAATCCTGGTAATTCAGGTGGACCACTAATTAACACAAGGGGCGAAGTAGTTGCAATAAATACGGCAAAAATACCATATGGACAAGGGATCGGATTTGCTGTTCCTATCAATACGGTAAAATCGATATTAACTGAATTGATTGAGGATGGACATGTATCTAGACCATGGTTAGGCATAAGTACCATAAAGATAGATCCAAAGATAGCTAGATTCTATAGACTACCGATTGTAGAAGGAGCGCTAATCATTAACGTCGAGCCTTATAGTCCTGCAGATAATGCGGGGCTCAGGAGAGGAGACATTATTGAGGAGGTTGACGGAAATAAGATACAGAGTCCTTCACAAATATCATCGTATGTAAGACAGAAAAAGAAAGCCAACGACCGTGTAACAGTTATGGTTAACAGATACGGTAGAATATACGAAATCCCTTTCCAGTTAGAAGCTCATCCTTAGCCTTACTATATTTAAGACCACGTAGAGATCCCATCTTTTTCCTATCAAGAATTAGAGTCAACAAAGAAATAAAGAATAGCAAGAAAAACAACACAAAACAACACCAATTCAATGATTAGCGAATTATGAAATAAAAGAACATCTGAGGAGGGGAGGAGGGAGATTCTTCACTTATTTACTAATAGTCTATTAGTTCAGTTACTCTGCCTTTATCATCCATTTTTACATTTTTACCAAGGCATACGCTTACCATCATTGTTGAAGAAACCGCCACTTGGCCCATCATTTGGTAGAGTTGCAGCCCATAAAATACCACGCATTCCTTGTTCTACTGGTCCTCCACCATGTCCGCCCATATCTGTAGCAAGCCAACCAGGATCAATAGAGTTGACAAGTATCCCGGTTCCTTGAAGCTCTGCTGCAAGTTTTCGGGTAAGAACATTTAACGCTGCTTTTGAGATACTATAAGCAGGCGTACCTCCCTCCTGCATATAATGTAACGAACCCCCAAGGCTGGAAATATTTATTATGCGTCCGTATCCATTTCTCTTCATGATAGGTATAAAGGCTTGAGATAACCTCCATGGTCCATAGACGTTGGTAACCATGGCTTGATTCACGACTTCAAGGTCCGTATCTATTGCACGCTGACAAGTATCATAAAGAATGGCCGCATTATTGACCAGTACATTCAGGTTGCCGTACTGCTGTTCAATTTGTTTGGATATAGTCTTAATATGATCTTTATTTGTTACATCAAGCAAATAAAAAATAACATCCAATCCTTCATTATTGACTAATTTATTAACAGCCATGTTGCCTTTGTTTGGATCTCGAGCTGTTAGCAGAACGGTAAAACCAGATCTCGCAAGCTGACGACATGCTTCAAATCCAATGCCACGATTACCACCAGTAACTAAAGCGACTCTTTTTTGCATCTAGCTTCTTTTACCTTTAAGGATAAAAATATTAAAGCCTATTGTAGTTCAACGAGAATAGAATATATCAGACGAAAGAGAGTTATTGTATGTTGAGAGACATAGTCCAGACCAGATTGATCTGATGAAAAGCATAGAACGCATTACTGACAGTCTTCTCAAATACGTCTACTAGCAGTTAACGCAGAGCGGCTATGAGAAAAGATTGAACAGAATACCCGAAGCGATCTGATCATTGACTATTCCATGGATCTGTGTTGTCAAGACATTTTCAATTCTTCAAATGCAGTAAGAGTGAAATTACATTGTTTTTGTATTTCACCGAGCAAAAGAGTCTGAATATTCATTTTACAAAACGGTACGCTTCTATTGAAATGGTGCCCCAAAATTTATGTCAGAATCTAGAGTGGTTGCTATTACAACATTATTTTCGTCACCTAGGACTTAGTTCAAGTTAGAGCAAATTAGATTTACTGGAAACCAATAGTCACCGCATCCATTACCTTGCGATATAACTTGACTCTTCTCGTAACCACCAGTAAACAGTCGATCTGTAGATGTAAACAAGATAGTAGTCATTAAGATAATATGTACTCCAAATACAGCTATCACACCACAATTCATATTTCTAGCGGTATGTGAAATATTATATACGATTATTGGGAGCTAAAAAACAATAGAATACAGATAGGAATCATGTATTTGTTATAGCAAATACTCTGATGAATATGTTAGTGAATAATTACATATCAGACAAAAAAAAGTTAAGTTATTTATGATACTCGTTCTTAGTTGTCTTCTTCGAAAGATTGCTCTGCTGCTAGTGCTGCTGCGTTATCGTCGCCCTGAATCTGTGTTGCAGTGTTTTGACATCCGACGTTATATGGCATGAATCCATTTCCACAGGCATTTGCTTGTGATAGTGCTTGGTTGTACTCTGTTTTCTTCTTGTGACCATGACCACCTGCAAATGCGCTTTCTGATGTTGTGAGTGCTGTTGCTCCAATGAGCATGACTGCCATTGTAGCTACAATTACCATATACTTAGTGTTCATTTAGCAGCTTAGCGGGAGTCATGTTTATCTGCGTTGAGCAAAATCGGGCTCACACTTATATCAGATATATGTTCTGTTAGTTCTGTCAGAAGGGAGCTAGCTTCTAATACTGTGACAGCAACGATTAACGTAATGTAGGTGCATCAAACACATTTAATATCATTCAATTAACCAGTCTAAAAATCATGATCCTCTTCCAAGTTTTCCTTAAATATCATCTTATCATGTTGCATAAAGAAAAACAATTCATTAGCTCCCATATGTAAAGGCTTTGCGTCTCAAGAATTAGTAGATACCATCGTATATTGAGGAGTTAGTTTACCAGAAGCTAGTTAACGTCAGAAGATTATTGGTCGTTATTGAAACTAAAATATAGAACATTATGAAAATAATAATAATAATACTATGAAAAACAAACAACAACTAATTGCTTTAATAACTGGTTGCTCATCGGGGATAGGATTTGAGACTTCCCTAAATCTTGCACGGAATGGAATTTATACATATGCTACCATGCGCAACCTAAGTAAGTCGAAGGAGATACTTGGTTATGCAAAAAGAGACAATCTTCCGTTAAAGATACTGCGCTTAGATGTAACTGATAGAGAGTCAATCTCAGGAGCTATAGACAAGATAATAGGCGAAAAGAGCCGGATTGATATCGTAGTTAATAATGCAGGATATTCTTTGCTAGGGCCATTGGAACAACTTCATATAGATGAGATTAAAGAAGAATTTGAAACTAACTTCTTTGGAATAATAAAACTAATTCAAAGTGTATTACCTATAATGAGAAAACAGGGATATGGGAGGATAATAAATATTAGCTCACTTGCTGGTAGGATTGGATTCCCTTTATCATCAGCATATGTTAGTTCTAAGTTCGCCTTGGAAGGGCTTGTAGAATCATTGAGGTATGAAGTTCAGCTTTTTGGGATACACGTGTGTCTCATAGAACCTGGAGTAATAAAGACTAATCTTGTTAATAATATGAAGTTGGGTACGAACATTATTACATCAAGTAACAGTAATAATTATTCACCTTATGTAGAAATAATTCAGAAAAGAATCTCTGCGTTTAAACCAAGATTTGAAAAAGGTTCATCTGCTGGTGAAGTGGCAGGTATGGTTCTAGAAGCAGCTACTTCTGAAAATCCCAAACAAAGGTATCTTGTAGG
>JAATVR010000804.1 GCA_014523665.1 Nitrososphaerales archaeon TH526 | reverse complement strand
TATGATAGATAGTTTGGTACAAAATCATATACCAATAGATCCCACTCTGAGCATATACGAAGCAATTTTTAAACATGGTATTCAAGATCCTCAAAATGAACAACGGTGGAATAAGGTCTTACAACTAACAAAGATGATGCATGATAAAGGAATAAAAATTCTGTCAGGGACAGATATACCCAATTTTGATCTTGTTGCAGGCGAAAGTCTGCACCATGAGCTAGAATTATTGGTCGAGGCAGGAATCAATACATCAGATGTTATAAAGATTGCTACTAAAAACGGAGCAGAGGCTCTCGATTTGATAAACCAGACTGGTACCATTGAACCGGGCAAGGAAGCAGATATATTAATTCTGTCAGCAAATCCAGTTACAGATATAGAAAATACCAAGCAAATAGACGCAGTCATTTACAATGGCAGGATTATAGAAAGACCAAACATAAGATAAGAAGAAAAATTGAAATCAAGTTCCAATCATAAGTTCTTAACTAGGCTCATGGGATTAGATAGAATATGAAAGTACATGGATATGCAGCACAACAAGCAAAGGCTCCTCTCCTCATTTTGTATTAAAAACAACACTTGTCATATAAAATTTTGATATTCATTGGTATTCTTGACTTCGGATTTGCTTTCTATATGATGAGTTCAGTTATGATTGAGAAGACTGTATAGATTCTATCATTGACTTCAAAATGATTGATGAGTTTGTGCTGTAACAATAACAACGACATAATTAAAGATTCTGCTGGAAATGCATGTTCGTGTGCATGGCTATTTATTGCAAGCGAGTACTTATAACAATCATTTAACAGCTTTGTCAAAATAGCTTTATCTTCGTCTGATGGAAGCTTATCAATAAAACTTTTTCAAGTCTCAATTTCTTTTGTAAGAACATCTTTATCGGGAAATAAACTCATTTGCTTTGGAACACCTCCATAATCATTTTATAATTCTGAACTCGCTGCTTTAATGTCTCTCTCGCGATAAATCTCATTCCACCAATGATACATCTTTTTTCGCTCAAATCCAAACAGCGATCTATTAAATCCAAAGACAACTATGATAAGAATTTCAAATGTATAAAACAACCCTAATAGGCTCCTTAATTGTTGACTTATCGGGCGTGCCTGTTAGCTTCTCATTTTTCTTATTTTGAGATATCACAAGATAGTTAAAGGACAAGATACCAACTGGATGGATTGGTGCTAAAACAGGACTAACCAAATATCAGTCGTGTTACATAACGACTATTTGAACAGAATAAACATAAAGAAGAATTAAGCTAGCTTGTTCAACCACATATATACAAACTAGCAAACTATAGAATAAACTTTACATTGATTCTTTGAAAATTACTATATTGTTAATTTACTTATGTGAAAGTCAATTACCACCCATGGCACAAGCTAACTTTGTTGAGGAATGGAAAACTTCAGTTGAGGTGTCGACCAAATTTGATGAAATACTAGTAGATATACGAAAATACGGATTTACGTTAATCACAGGATTACTAACTGCAGGATCTTTCTTGGGCTTCACAGTTGGAGGAGATTCAATCCTTAACCAATTGGCCTATGCTAATATTCTGCATATAGGTGTAATTATTGTCACAATGTTTCTGGTTGTGGTATTGTTCTGGCTTGATTTATATTATCAAAATTTACTGTATGGTTCAGTTATCAGAACAAGGTTTCTAGAGCTTATTAGACTTAGACATAGGTTAAGCGTTTATATCTCAGGTATCTATACCGGCTCAAGCATGAAAATTATGCTTTATTCTATCTATGCTGGATTCCTACTAGGCTGTTTCTTTCTGGGTAATATTGTAGCAGATATAACGGCTCAATCTACCAGTACTATTACATCTACCAGTGCCTCCACGATGACCCCTTTAAATCAAAGCGTCTCAACAGAAGAGCAGCAGCAGCTTCAGAGCCTTAGTATAACCGAGATACTCTCCGATTACATCCAATCTACTAGAGGAGTCCTAACTCTTAGTTTTGGACTATCAGGAATAGGAATGATAGCAATGGCTGTAGTATGTATTATATCAAGAGACAAAAGAATTAGAAATATAGATAGAATATTAAGAGATAATAGGCCGACAACGATACTTCCTCTAACAGAAGAGCGAATAGTACAATTGGAAGAGCAGATACTAAGGGAGTTTCCCTTCAAGACGTAGTAAAAACAACCGCTTATGAGCTCCTGAAGTTGCTCGATGTACGCCAGGAAATCATTGGAATGATATTCGCGGAGATGCGTTGCACTTGTTCATCAGGAACTTCATGGTTGGTTGTGGCTGAAATTTGTACTAGATTTAATCTGCCTTGCGACCAGGGAAAAATATGGAGTCCATATCATGGCAGGTGCGTAGAGGAGAATGGAGGTATCAGGATGGGCAAGTTTGGCATCCATTTTATGCAAGTATCTTATAGAGTCAAAATTGTCCGCCAGTCTCCTTAATACTATCACATCCGGTAAGTATCATTTATGGGATACAAGAAAGCTCTACTGGTCAAGCGACGAAAGTAATACAAAAAACCGTTAAACCATTTTGCGACAAGAATGAAATGAAATGATATTTAAGTTGATTTAGTGTTTGCATCTGTGCAAGACAGTATGGTAAGATGGATAATCAACGAGCTATTTGATAAACGATGCTGTGCAATAACAAGAGCGGGTGGATAGGGATGAGTAGAAGTTTTTATAAATTCGTCAATGATATACAGTATAGCAAGGATTTCCTTATAATAACGGATTTTTGTCCAGGGGAAAGACCAGAACAAGTGCTATATCGCAAGCGATATCATTCGTGAAAGTTTGATACTGCCTAACTAGTAACGCACTATTGTTTCCCTTTTTTGACCCAGTTAAATGGCGTCATAGTTTCCACACGCATTCCTATAGAACTCGAACTCACCTTGAATAGCCTTGACCCTATTTGACAAACCCTCTCCTCTGCTATTACTAGGCATTTCATCAGCATCGTTCTTGAGGCTAGTCAATATGTCTTGCGAAACCTTAAGATTTTCAGCTTCTAAGGCTTTCACCAATCTATCTATCCTATCTGACCAGTCTTTTCTTTCATTCTTGAGGTCATTCAGTAACCGCTTCAACTCCTCTAACGACCTTTTCTTTCGTCCAAATCTGTCTTCTTCGATACCCATTCTTACTACTACGCTCAATCTAGGATTGTTGGCGTTACCTTAAGTATCTATTGTAAACTAAGATCAGTGCCAGAACATTAGGCTAAGTCTGAATGCGTCAAAAAAAAGAAGGTCGGTCGGTACTAAGGCTGCTTATCTTCTAAATTCTCGAATGTTCTTTCCTGACCACCGTCGTTATTCGGATTGCCGTCACCGAAACCGGAGAATTCATCCACCCTTTCTTTATCGTTATCCGGATTGCCGTCACCGAAATATGCTTCTTATAATTGTCTATAGCATTTTGACAATTTTTGTCAATTATACCATCTGAACACTTGTGATCCATCGTCGTCGTTGTCTGCGAATACTGCTGATATTGTGCCTGTAGTTGCCATCGCTATTGTTGCCACGATTCCAAGAATTAGTCCCATAAATATGGTCTTTTCCATTGTAATCTCTTGATATGGAGAAGTACTTTAAAAGCATGCCTAATAGTCATTGTTTGCATTGTGAACACTAGTTCCAGAACATTAACGACAACCTAAAAGCATCAAACAAATCATCATGACTAGTAGCCTCCTTATCTAATACGTAATCTGTAATAGTATCTTTGCCCTTTCTCTTTAGTGTTATAATATTTTTTATGATGATAATCTTGTAATTCTCTAGCCATTTGAAGAGCAAATGTAAAAATCCCAACAATCGGCATCCCGTCCATTCTTAAAAAATAAAAGACTTGTTATGTTTATTGGTTAACCCGGATGATAGCAGTTTTCGTCAGATGAATCGTATCCCTTCTCGCCCTTTGGACATCCATGGTTCTTTTGTGTTGGGTCTTTTGACTGACCTGGGTTTGTGTCATGCTTAGTTTCGTCATGGCCGTCGCCTGCGAATGCTGCTGACATTGTACCTGTGGTTGCCACTGCCATAGTTGCCAAGATTCCAAGTAGTAATCCCATAAATAGGATCTTTTTCATTGAAATCTTCTCAAGAAGAGATATTTATTAGTCTTATAGAATATAACCACAGAATCATCTACTGTACCTTTTTGCTGCCAATGCCATAACTGAAGGGACATCTAGTACCCTTCCCCTTCCCTCTTGGTGTGAGAATATTTTTCAACTAGCCCGCTTGCATGGATTGTTAACAATCGTGAAATGCAAATGTAAGAATCCAATTCATAAAAACACGTAGCGAATTTTATCAAGAAATATCCTACGGCAAAAGGAAGAGTACTACGGACAATCATCTTAGTCGACCCAAAGGATTGGACCGTCGCATTAGAGAATCCTACTTTAAATACAACGGAATGTTGTCAGGTCTGCCTGACAAAAAAAGGATGGTATTCAGCGTCAATGGCAGCCGGGCTGGGACCTCGGACAGTGTGGATCTCCCGTATCTGGATTAAATTGAGTCTCATCGTGCGGATCTCCCTTGCCATCACTTCCACAACATTCATAGTGAGGATTTCCAACTATCTTGTCGCTCTTTTCAGGTCTGTAGCATTTCCGAGGATATAGCACGAGCCATGAAGGGTTTAAGGAAGCAACTTCACATCATGACTTATTCGATAGTTTCAGATTAAGTCTTATGTTCTGGTATTGATTATATTTATTTAGACTCTGGTTTCGATGCGACTTCTTTGTTTATGAAATTCTCAAAATTAGGATTGAACCATCTCTCTGACTGGATTAGTTTCTTCCATTGTTCACCCAAAGTTCCATATTTAAAGCAGTTTCTCATCCATTGCAACCATCCTGTCCATTCATCTTCACTGAGCATTTTTCTCTGACGCATCGATCATACGGCTTGTAAGTGGACCGATAATATTACTTGCGAATGTCGCTGTCATCTTGTAAATCGATGATAATGAGACCTCGCAAGTACACACTTTACTAGTTCAAGAGTAACAAAGTCCAGAGCGTGATATCGCTTGTGATATTGCACTAATACCCAGTATAGAAGTCATTATAGATTACATTTCCTATTCATAAAACGCATTAGAGCAGAATTAGAGTAGATATAAAATAGGTCTACGTAACTTATGGAGAATGGATGATATAAACTGTCTAAGGACATATCAGCTTTCTTTCAGCAAAAGATTTATTCCACACATATCCCTGGTACGGCAACCTTTTTGAAGAGATGAGGAGATGCTACTGTGCTGGGAGGATAAGCAGACATCCTGTCCTGTGGATTCATAACAACATTAACTGCTGCCTTAAATTGTGCTGCGGATTCCCAAACGGCATAGTTAATGAAGGTACCGCTCTCACCTATACCTTTGTGTAGTTGCGTTGAGATAAATCCTGGCTATGCCTTAAATTTCTCAGTTTCGATTGCCCACCCTTTCAGAAACTGATCGAATTCCTGAGGTTCTACACTAAATTTGTTTATCAATATAACTGGGCCAACGTCTTCTTCCATCTGCTTGAAGATTGGCACGCGTTCATCCATCTCAACCAACTTTGCCATATTAAACTAGGAATCACTCAAAGGGCTAAATGCGTTAAATACACATAATGTGATATACAAAAATGGTAGCAAAAAAATAAATGCATCCGTATAAAGTCGCAGAGCTGATCTTACAAGTTTAGTAGGTGTAAACCTTGTTTAGTAGTTGTATTATTACTAAAGAATATTCGCATTTAATCCAAGATTCATGAACGTCCATTCTTTCTTGACCTTGTCTCTATAAGTTCTTCCATTATTTCTTTTACTTGCATTTCAACTTCTTCTTGTGAAAGTGTAGCGAATCCTATTTCATGACTCAGCGTCCTATAAGAGAGCAGATCCAAATTCAGGTTTCAGACTCCGTATCAAGATTAGGATGCCTTGATCCACTATAATAGTACTCAGCTGCTAAAAGTAAAATTCGGGGGAAATATCAGGTGTGGCAATACGTAGATCTCTACGTGTGCACAACATCAATATTGCTACCATATATGTCATATACTTTTCCTATGGAAGGGTTAATGTAATCCCAATCATCCTTGCTTATATTTACTTTCTTAAATTTGCTCTTATTAACAGGATCCAGGGTTTCATAAACAGACTGACCAATCATGATTTGTTTAGGTGTTGCAAATCCTGTCATTTTTGCTGCGATACTTGTAGTATATCCAAGGACATCAAGATGAGGTTTTCTAATCATGCGATTGGTTTTGATGGTAACGCTATTGTCTGTTATCGATCTTCCAACCTCCTTGTTATCAATATAGTATTGAGTATCTTTATCATTATGGCTATCAGTTTCATTGTCATGATTCTCTCCCATAAGTGAATACGAGTTAGTACTCCAACCATATTGAACTACCACATTTTCCCCTACGTCTATTCCAAGACGGACTCCCATTTCAGGATAGTCATTGTCGTTTAAAATTGGATTAATACCATCTTGCATTACTACACGACAGATACACTCGCCTATGAAAACCCATTCTACGTTCAGTGATTGGGTTCAAGAGTTAGATATTGCAGACGGTTTAAAACAGTTATTAACAGATGCTGGTTTTACAATTGAATCATTAATCAGAGTAGGCTATCAAGAGTTGTCGGAAATGTTGAATATAGATCCTATGTCGGCAAGTTAATTGTTGAAGCGGCACAGAATGTAATACAAGAAAAAAATCAGAGAAATTATGGTTACCAAATAAGATTCACATTACTTAACGACAGAACATAGTTCTTTTATGCTTTCAGAATGAACAAAGTTAATAGATTAGTTGAATGTCTTTACTCCAAAACTTTTGCATTCTATTTGGGGTCT
>JAATVR010000803.1 GCA_014523665.1 Nitrososphaerales archaeon TH526 | reverse complement strand
AGCAATCAGTAATTTCGCATTCCTACAAAAAAATTATTGGATGGGACTCACCCTTTGCAGGTAAGGTTGTTTCCTATACGAGCCAGAACCCGTGCCCCATCAATGGATTTCTTTCCAGTTTTAAAGGAAGTTTCCCGCTCTTTAACAGAACTTCCTGAACTAACGCAGTATTAGGTTCTGGTTATGTCTGTTTCATTGTACTTTTGGTACAGCAATGGGGATTGGCGCATAACGCATATATAAAATATTAGGTCGGTAACAGAAACTCTCCTATGTAAGAATATACTGACACACCCACCATCTTAAAATACCTGGCCTATTTATATCTCCAATGCTTATTAATTTATGGCGTTTAAGGGGTGACACGACCTGTATACGTTTTCTCACTGTAAATTTACCAGATAAGGAGATCATGCTCGATGGCTTATGACTTGAAATCGATTAATATTTAGTTTAAATTAACTACATTAAATCCAATTCAATTTTCAATTTGCTCATTTTGTTACCAATACAGGGCAAAGCATATTCCTTATTACCTCTTGTGCCCCATTTATTCAGTCAAAAAACTGACGTCTTAAAGAGACAAACTGAAATTTAGTCATTCAGCAAATGAATGGTCGGTATTCCATGTCGACGTCTATGCAACACGACAACCTCGACTTGTATTCTTGAAGCCCGAATATCCATCAGATAAATAATAATAGAGTAGAGTCAACGATAGATAAGCAGAATATTGGGTTACAAAAATAAGGGTTCCTGGGATGCACATGCATATGATGAGGTTTCACGTTTAGTTCAATATAGATGGGGTAGACAGGTGCTTGGATGGAGAAAATGGCTTGGAAATGAAATTGTCATGGACGCAGGATGTGGATCTGGAATGCTGACCAAAGAATTGGCAAGAAAAGTCCCAAGAGGAAAGGTCTATGCTGTTGATATTGATTCTAATATGATAAGACAAGCAAGAGACAGTCTTCAATTCTTTGACAACGTCGAAATAGTTCAGTCAAGTTTCACTGATATTGAACTTCCGAAAAAGTTGGATGTCATTTTTTCTAATTCTGCGCTCCATTGGGTTGGAGATCACAGAAAAGCATTTCAAAACTTTTGGGAAATGCTAAAGCCAACGAATAGCAGTACAGAGGGAAATGTCCTTATCAGAAAGAAAAGCAAAGTCTCCAGCAACACCAGTACCCCTAGTCATAGTAGTAGTAGCCAATTGTTAATCCAGTGTGGAGGGTTTGGAAATCTACAACAAAACATAACTCTGTTAGAACGAATTGCGTATCTGGATCAATTCAAAGAATACTTTGTTGATTGGAAACAGCCATGGTATTTTGCCAAGCCTGATGACACGAATAAATTGCTAAAGGAATTAGGGTATGTAAACACGACAGTATGCTCAAATAGCGATCGTGTAAATCTCCCCAATCGCGACACATATTCTAAATTTATGAAAACAGTAGTGATGAAGTCTTACCTGGAACGCTTGTCAATAGACGATCATGGTGACTTGTTAAAAGCTCTGTTCCTTGAGATGTTTTTAGATGAAATTGAAAAAAGTAGTAACCGGTCGAAGGTAGGATGGTTCTTAGATTTTGTCAGATTAAATATCGTTGCTCACAGGTCTTAACCATAGCCTGTATTCGTTTTATCAAATGTGCCAAAACGATACTTAAAATTTAGTGGGTCGTTATCCTCATAGTATGATTTTACAATCAATGTAAGATCAATTTAAGTCAGGCAATAAATTTTAGTAGAACAGAAATTATCATAGTTCCGCAATTCTTCTTATAGAAGTCAATTAATCAATTTTCCCATGGGTTACGATGAAACAATTAAGGGTATTGAAAAGACATTTGGCACTGTTCCTGGCTTTATGAAAGAAACACCAAAAGATATACTTCCACAGATGTGGCCAATGTTTAAGAAATATCAGTTGGGCGAATCTGTTATACCCCAAAAATTCCGAGAAATGATGATGTTGGCGGCGGCTGTGAAATGTCCTTATTGTCAAACATATCACAAAGAGGTTTCAAAGATGTGGGGTGCAACTGATGAAGAATTAAATGAATTAGCGGCCGTAGTTGGATTAACCGCATTTTGGAGTAACGTCCTACATACACAAAATTACGATTACAATACTTTTGTTAAGGAACTAAAAGAGATGGGTGAATACATGGAAAAGAACAGGCGCAACTAGTTCTTGGTTCTTGATAATGTACGTACTCTTTGTTATTGTGAGAATCTGCATCCAATTTAGTTCATCTACTCCAGTATGACCTCACGTAGTACACAGGTTGTACAAGTCTAGTGAAGTGTAAATTGAGCCGAGTATCAGCTGACGTATCAGAATTAGGGAAATAGGATATGAATGATCTATTGTTCAGTATTTTATTTTCCTCGTTATCGACGTACAATTTTGAGATCATTATGATAAATAGAATTGCAATTATGCTGATAATGAAGATGAGAACTATTGTCACCGTCCTAGCAATCATCGGCGAGGAATGGCATGGGGATTTTTACATGTCCGTGATTTTGATTGATTAGATCGGGAGTATTTTTACCAATTAGTATGGGTATCAAAGAATATGAGGTTTATCGTCATTGTTAAGTTCGGTACAATAAGCCTGCTTAAAGTGATCGAGAATGAGATAACAGTCTCATTGAAATCTAGACCAAAAGGAGGTAAAGCGAATCTGGAACTGATCCAGAAATTAGCAGATCATTTTGGAATTAGCAAAGATGGAATACGAATTATTTCAGGAAGGCCTTCCAAGAAAAAATTAGTTGAGATTAATATTTGACACTAGGACATCACTAATATTAGAATATTTTTAGGTATCTCTTTTTGATGCTATGATCCGCCGGATTGCAAAAGGCACGTAGCTCTTCTAATACAAAGTATGAATCTTGAGATTAATACTATCTATAAACATATTCGTGTCGCTATATATTCAAAAACTTTGAAACAATGACGCTTATTATAAAAGGATTTGCAGCTGATAAGTGTAGAAATCGAATTCTCTTATCTTCCATTAAAAATAGTCGTAAAGTTTTTATTAAGTGGTCGACACAATCTTGTGATTCCAAAAAAGGACATATGACTGAGCAGAGCCCAGGCGTTAGCAAAGGACCAAATTTTGGAACCATCGGAAATAGACAGACAAATTTAGACTACCTCGAAAAAGAGTCTTCAATGCAGTCAAATACCCATCTATTAAAAAGAATTCTGATAGTGGATGATAATTCCGATATCACATTTACATTGAAAATGGGTCTGGAGATGAATGCGACCATGATCGTCGATAGTTATGATAATCCGGTAACTGCGTTATTAGAATTTAAACCCAATTATTATGATCTGTTACTTATTGATGTAAACATGCCATTCATGGATGGCTTTGAATTATGCCAGAAAATCTTACAAAAAGATATCAACGTAAGGGTGTGCTTTATGACTTCAGGGAAAATAAATACGGATGCAGGAAGAGAAGTACATCCACTTAAAAGCATAGGTTGTTTCATTAAAAAACCTATTACTACAGACGCCCTAGTGAAACGGATCAAAACAGAATTGGAATAAGCTAGAAGGTTAGGGTTAAGATCTTATCTATGTATCCCATCTGATTTGTATTCCTAATATTGTCGCATTGACCTCACATCCACGATGGATAACAATTCCAGTCGTCTGAACACCTCCATGCCCTCTATCTAAAGTGGGGTGGAACTGATATCGACTCCTCCAACTTCCACTCATTATTTCCTAGGCTCTCTAGAATGAATATTTTGGCTTCGACTGAACTAGGCCTGGCTCGCAGGCTTCTAGACTGGAGGAGAGACTGTTCGCTCCACTCAAATGTCGTATATTGCCGTGGAGGCTTTATCATTGTATGATACTAAAGAGAAAGTCTGTGGACTTCCTCTCTTTCTTGTGGAGATCCGGTATTGTACAAATCTATATGTTTAAATCTTTCCAGGTGAATTAGCCGCTCTTGATTCGTTTCAAAGGTAGAACCACAGACAAAGCAGCCATACCCATGTGGTATCGTGGGACACTTGTTCTGATGTAAATCAGGCCCATTGACATCATGATTACCTTTATTTCTCTTCATTATGCGACGAGTAATTAGTCCAAGCCCACGGTCACCCACAACCTCATGTATCAACATCTCAAGATACATAATAATAAGAACAAAGCTCATATAAAAGCATATATCTTTAGCCATCACCCCTATTTCGATGTTAAATATACATAATATGTTCAGTATTATTATAATTCATGATGTGACAGTTGACTGCTTGTTGAAATAATCTTACCCATTAAATTGTCTCCTTTTTTTGTGATGTATTCACATGGCAAAGGGGGTGTATATCAAAGTGTTTGAGAGTGCAATGGAACTACTCGAAGTATCGAGAATCGTCCCTCCCAACCGTAATCTTCAAACGTTTTAGCTCCAATGCCTTGCCGTTTGAGAGCTAACCGTCTACTGAAGAATTCGAGACTTTCTCACTTGGTCCGATATGTGGATTAGATATTCATTTGATTTGAGGACTCGAAATACTACCTGATTTATGTAACAAGACATTTATTAGATATTTCCTATATAATATAATACGAATATGGATTTTGACACCCTATGCAAGGATATTCTTAATTTAGACTCGAAGATCAGGTTCGCAGGTGTGTGTGATGATTCAGGTGGGATAAAATATGGTGGGCAACGTGAAGGAGTCGCAAATCTTCTGTCCCCAGAGGAAACTAAAAGATCGAATTTGCAGGCCATGGCCAGATGGGCTTTAAGGGGCTCTTTATCCTCAAAAATCGGTAAAGGGAAATACGCAATGTCAGAATATAAGAAAATCAAACGGATAACATTTCCATTGGAACAAAACCATTTACTCTTAGTTACTACCGAGGTCGATGCAGATCATGATAAGATAATAAAAGATATTCTTGTGAAGGTTAGATGATGGAGATTTTTGGCTTGAGATTATTATAAATAATTAAACATGTATATGTATTATATGCCAGAAGTAACCCATAATTGAAATAAGCTGGTACTAAGAGTAGTGCGTGCTAACGACTACGAAGATATGGAAGAAGATATTATTACAATCGACAAAGACTCACTATTT
>JAATVR010000115.1 GCA_014523665.1 Nitrososphaerales archaeon TH526 | reverse complement strand
TGAAGCATCACTGTCCTGTGTACAACTTTGAGTATGTCCTCCTTCATTGTCTTGCGCGTTTGCCAGTTGTGGTCCTTGGATTGACATAATACTTGCTGCTGACATCATCGACAGTGTCAATGCAACTGTAACTATTGCAAATGCTGCTGTCTTGTTGTTCTTTGCTTTATCTATTGAAACGTTACTTTTTGTATTCATCGTTGTTACTGTAATATCTTCTAGCTATTAGAGAGTAACGATTGTTAAGTACATGACTTGCTCTTAGTCTTTCAGTCTAGATCCATAATAGCTATATAACTATCAATTTTTTGTTATCTAACTCTTGCTAGCCAAAAGTTTTAGAAAACGATACTAGGTACAAGATCTAATTAGTTAAAGAAGGGCATTCAAACTAGACACGTGGTTTTAAGCACGACAGTCCAGCAAAACAGCTTCCATTGAGACGATAAATTTTTGAAGTACGTCTCTAACACCCAGCAGCTGTTAGCAGAGTAAATGGTCCTGAACCTAGTGCTTCGAATTGACATCCAATTATATTGTTAGAGAGACTACCAAAAAAATAGGAAATATGACCTAAATAGCGTAAATTAATCACTACATCGTTATACAAGCACATAGCAAGGACCTGACAGCAGAAAAGTTTCTAGATGAAATGTAGCAAGTCAGCAACATAAGGAGTCAATGAGGGTTAAAACAACTAACCCACCCACGTTTTTGTCAGTGTTAATATTCAGTCTCTGACTTATGACGCAAATGTATCCTTATGCTGCCGGCATGATTCTACTTCTAATTGGTACTCAGTAAATATCTTGGTTGAAATTATTTAACTATTAGGTACAGTTTATTCATCTATAATTGGCTAATAATGGTATAATACTTCAAACAATTAGGAAATAGGAATATCACAATATAAATCTTATTGTTTCAAATGCTGTTTCTTGTAATTCTCTTGTGGCAGGATTTGATGATTCCCATTAGCCTGTATGACCCCTTGCAAAATCTGAACATTGTCAGATTTGAATACAATGGGCTTTAGAAGACGTAGGAAAGTCAACGCCAAAGCGATCCGACTATGGGTTCTTGAAATTAGTATCAAGGATAAAGACTGTTACCTATTTTCATTCCCATCGACTTGGATTTGTGAATCGCAATTGCAGCTGGGTAGGTTCTGTGAAATAGCAGAATACACTAAATTTTCCCTTGATAGTGTCTGCCTTTTCCCATTCTGCATCTCATTGAATATACTGCATATCCGAGGTACTAATTGAAATATGTGTACTCACTGTTTATTGGAGTACTATTTGAGTATAATGATTACTCATCGCGTATGTGAGGAGCCGTTGCTTAACTCATTTTAAGAATATTAATAATTCCTAAATACGGCGATAGAATTTCAGGACTGTTTTCTATCAAGTCAATGATAGCTTGGATCTAACATATCCCCATCCCCATCTGGTAAAGCTAGTATGGATTCACTTATCTAATCTTCATCATTATTATTATGTATCACTGTCAATATCTAAGGATTCCTGGAAATCTCAAGTACATTGCAGCGACAGTTGCTATATAAATAATGCTACGCATATAATTTTGTCAGAATGCCAAAATATTGGATTTAAAAGTTTGCCTATAAAAATACGAGAAAAAAATTTCACAACAGAACATCCGAACTCTCACTTCCTTAGGAAGAGCTTTGCATATAGTTATTAATTCAATGTTCTCTTGATATCGATGTTGAAATGACGTTGTCCCTGCAGTTTAGGGGACGATATTCAGGTGGAAATAATAGCTTTTGCACATCCATCATATAGGCGAGAGGATTAGGTCAAATACCTATGCCCACAAGACTTGAGAGCATGCGATTTTGTTGGTTCTGATGATTGTGAGAGCATGGGGTTTTTTCTCATGTAACATCTATTATTAATCAATTAAGTTAAGCATTGACAGAGTCAGACCTCCTCTAGATCTTGTACATAGTATCATTTTCTAAAACTTTAGAGATATAAGAGTTAGATAACAAAAAATTGATAGTTATATAGCTATTATGGATCTAGACTGAAAGACTAAGAGCAAGTCATGTA
>JAATVR010000802.1 GCA_014523665.1 Nitrososphaerales archaeon TH526 | reverse complement strand
CTGCCAATTTGTAATGCATTAGCACAGGCACACAGCTCAAATGTATATCATAGGGACTTGAAGCCGGACAATATTATTTTCACTGATGATACAAAGTCGAGTATTAAAGTAGCAGATTGGGGACTTGTAAAAGGAGATGCTATTGATAGAGAGTCATTGGAACTCACCACTGTTACTTCAGAGGGACAGATAGGTGGGACACCAGGATACTGCCTCCCGAACAATGGTTTGCATTCAACAAAGATGAAATAGATGGGCGTACAGATATCTATTCGTTAGGTATTTTATTCTACGAGATATTAACGAGAAAACGGCCCTCCCCGTATAACCCAAATGAACCTTCTACTTTGAAAAGGAAGGGGGAGCAACAACCGCAACCACACCTACCACCTTCCACGGCTCTTCCCATAAATCAGCCATTTGTTTATTCCCCATCTAAGTTTAATTCTAATGTAACGGATCAGCTGGACGCTTGCATCCTAAAAATGATTCAAGTCGATCCTGACAAGAGGCAAAATTCGGTATGGGATCTGATTACAGAACTAGATATGATGAGATGATCCTTTCACCTACCATTTTATTGCACTACACAAGACTAAATTAATTCAGATCTGGTTCGAGAATATACTCCGCTTTTAGCTTGATATGTGTTTCCTTTAGCGGATCAGATATTCTGTGTTCTAACAACTGTTAATTGGCAAACTATTTATGGAATTCCCTCTTTCAGACTTTTTCTGTCTTGTTTTATCAAACAAAGTTTTAAATCGATTAGGTAAGAGATTGTATTTGAAATAGCTAAAATTAATCCCGATATCTTGCCATAGGATAACTTACATTCAAAGAGGCTAGTCGACCTTACGAGGTTGAATTGCATTGCATTGCATTTTGAGGTAACGTCGATCTGAGTATGCCATTTATTTTCTAAGTCTGTAGAAGATATAAATGGATACGAACGGTATAACCGAGAACATGTATGCCCAGTATTCAACTACCGGTGACTCAAAAGCTAGATGCAGTCCAAACTTAAGCCCTAGCAATAATCCTAAATATAATGTAATAAAGAGTGGCGCAGTTCCAAAAATGATGAATCTATGGCTTCTGAGTTTGAACTTTTCGATATTCCGATATGGGTATTGTAGATGATGGTAGAAGACAGGCATTGATAGAAGAGAAGTAGCAAAAGTTATAGTAAACAATGCTATCATGAGAATTATACCATCTTCAAACGAGAAATCGCTTGGCCGATTTATCGAAATATTAAGTAGAAATGCAAAGAGAAAACCCGATACAGTCGTTAGTACTGCGCTCTCTTTTAGAATAGTATCATAGTCTTTGGATATATCTCCGCTTGCTCCATATTTATTTGGCGTATCTGAGGTTTCCTTCCCCATGTTATGGTTAGTGCTATCTTCATCATCCATTTGATTGACTAGGCGTGCGAATAGTATAAGAAGGTTATCTGTGTCGATCTTCTCATCTTTATGATGCAGTTACTCAACTACTAAGAAAGAAATTATACCCGCTTTTGACTGATATGATCTGAAAATATTTGGCAAAAGTATTCTCCATATTGAACCAGGAATGAGATATGATCCTACTCGTAGTAGTTAATATGATCTGTGCTAATAACCAATTGGCTCTCCAATTTCAAATTTCAGATGGAAGGTAATCAGTGACGGACTGAGAACCTAGTCACCCTAATCTACTCGAAGGATTATTATTTCCCTGTTTAATGTTTATCGCTCCGCCTCTCGGTGTATTTTTTCTGTTGGCACCGTGGACACAACAAAGTAACGCGGGAGCTTGATTTTCTATCCATGATTATACCCGTACTACAGATCCAACATGGTCTACCAGCACTTCTATGGCTTGGACTGGCTATTTTTTGGTCATAGATTTGACTAACCCATCGATTGATCATTCGACAATTCGGTCTGTCTGAAGATTCTAGAGCTGCATAGGAATCTAAAACATACTATGACCTATAAATCCGATTAACGTAGTAGATGGAGAATTCTTTATCCACATAGCTCATATCTGCTACAATACTTTAGCGCCTCTTATCCTCAGAATGAGACTTATGAAATATTTAAAGGTAGTTTATAACCAATTTCACAAAAACAATGGACTAAAAGCATAACCGCAAGATAATTAGAGTCATCTCACAATTCATAAAATCAGAAGTCAAGAAGAGCAAATCGGAAGGCGCGGTGATCGGTATGAGTGGAGGAGTAGATTCTTCGGTAGCGGCTTGCCTTGCAGTCAATGCGTTAGCAGCAGAGCAAGTTTTCGGCCTTATCCTGCCAGATTCGTCTGTAACTCCAAAAAATGATACCATGGATGCAGAGAAGCTCGCAAAGAAACTAGGAATCAAATACAAAATTATACAGGTGGGGAAAGCTAAGGACCAGATTTTAAGATACCTTCCAAACAATAATTTTTCTAGTTAGATTAAGAATGTCTATCTTGTACTATTAT
>JAATVR010000801.1 GCA_014523665.1 Nitrososphaerales archaeon TH526 | reverse complement strand
GTGCGTGTAAAGGTGCTTGCTGCAGGAGTATCCTTTGCAGATATTCTTATGCGAAAAGGGGTTCATCCGGAATCTTGGAATCTTGGAAGAACACCATTTACTCCAGGATGGGATGTTGTCGGCGTTGTTGACAAAGTAGGAAACAAAGTATCAACATGGCAAGCAGGTCAGATGGTCGCTGCTTTACCAATAGTCGGGGGGTATGCAGAATATATATTTTTGTCATCAAATGACCTGGTACCAGTCCCACTTGGACTTGATCATGCTGAGGCTGTAAGTTTAGTGTTGAATTATATCACTGCTTATCAGATGCTCCACCGTTGTGCCCAAATACAACCTGGCGAAAGCATATTAATTAATGGCGGTGCCGCTGGCGGTGTTGGCACAGCACTACTCCAATTGGGGAAGCTTGCTAATCTGAAAAAAATGTATGGAACTACATCATATGAAAAAAATGATATTGTATCTAATTTAGGTGGTATCCCTATAGATTACAAGTCAGTCGATTTAGTTCAAGAGATTATCAAACTTACTAGTCATGATCAAAATGGTGAGGAAGGTATAGATGCTGTATTCGATGGCATTGGAGGAAAATCGCTCAAGTCCTCATATGAGATTCTTCGTAGTGGCGGTAGATTAGTCGCTTATGGAGGCACACCGACTACAGACCTCCAAGATTGGTTGATGATGTTTACCTTGAATCTGGTTCCCGACAAGAAAAAATTTATGTTATATAGCATACAAACGCTAAAAAGGCTAAAGCCAGATTGGTTCCATGAAGATTTAATTTTATTATTAAATTTACTAAAGCAAGGGAAGATCAAACCTATTGTTGCAGCAAGAATGCCTCTGAATCAGGCTGCTCAGGCTCATGAATTCCTCGCCGGCGGTTCAGTCAAAGGTAAGATTGTGTTAATTTGTAACGATTGATAAACTCTTAGCAAGTTGGCTTAATACAAAAACCTGTTTAGGAAGAAAAGGCAATCGTACCAGTATGCTGAAGTTTTTCAACGTAGTATTTATAGAATTGTACACTTCAATCCGGTTACTTAACATGACAATGATCGACTTCTATGACGAAAATGAATATTGTCGTGCCAAATTAGTTATTTCTATACATCTCGATTAAATTAACAAAAGGATATAGAGTAGAAGGTACTATTCAATACCAAGCAGAATAATGAATAGATCATTCCTGTCTTCACCTAAGGCTAGTTCGAATGATGAAATAGTTCATGATGCCATTCCGCCAGATTCATACGTTAAGATCAACCAACAAATCATTCTTACAGAGGATCAATTTGAACTCTTGAAGATTATCTCCAAGGCGCATGATAAATCGATATGTGAATATATTCAGAAAGCAGTGATGGAGACAATGAAGAATGAGATAGAGTTTGGTGATTTTTGTGACATACTTTTAGACAAACTTGATAGCGGACGTGAGTTAACGTAAAGGTTATCTAAGACCAACAAGAAATATTTGGCCATCTTATGTAACCTGAAAATCATCAAGTTGATTAATACGTAATATTAGTTCCGGATTTAGAGTTTCCTTCATTCTAAGGAAAATGTCTACTTCCATTAAGGTTCTGGCAATAATCCGAGACGTAAAAGGTGCTATTCTTTTTCGTGCTTTGACATAATCGATATAATTGAATGGCATGATTGTAGCTGATAGTATCATTGCATGGATCAGAAGAAAAAGATTTGGGTTACCTTGCGATCCTAAGTATGCTGAAGTTAGTGGTAAAACCAATATAGTTTCGGCAGATTCTTTATCCGTCTTCGTAGGCCTACTCTTCAGCTAGCATAATGTCTTTCCTCTCTCCATTCCAGCCAAATCGTTTACATTTGGCTAGGTTGATTCAGTACAACTGCAACTGAGGACATTTTCCTAAAGCCAAATAACCATTCTTCCGTATCCTGGATTTGTTAGTGGATCGATCTAGTGATCTTCTTGTTAAGAAATACCATTGCATCATCCTGAAGTCCTTCAGTGATACAATCAAGTAAATAGAAAAGTTCATTCCTATCAAGCAGAAGTACACGATCCTTGGTAGTATCAAGTCCACCACAGTTAGCAGACGAGATAATAGCTGGAATGATCTGCACATCAGTTTTGAGTTTTTCTTCAAGAGCGTCTGCCAAGGCTGTGGCAGTATTGTATGTTTTTATAACCTTATCATGACGAGGAACGGTGATAGTACAATCCATTGCTAAAACCATATCGCTTCCATGCGACACCAAAAAATCACAAGATACCTGATGATTTGATCCTTTAACCGTTTCATGCTTATTTGTGATCCTACCCAAATCATTCGTTCTGAAACCCATCGATCCAAGGAGCCATGACACTCCGGTCACTTGCTTTTTGTCATCGCCTGGATTTAATAGATAATCAACAAAAGTATCATGCGCTGTGAATAGTTTAAGGGCTTCCGTCAATAGATCCACCGAATATGGAAATTTCATTATTTCAGAGCCACTGAAGAAATCGTCGTAACGGATCTTACCCATTTCAGAATGCCACAATTCTATATTGATAGTGCTATTACAAGTCAGTTCTAAATCGGGTGGAACAGGTATCGAAAAAGTAGTACAGTGGTTTAGTGAACCAATATGTTCATTGAGCACGATCCTATAAGATTTCGTTCTATATTCATGACAAAGAAGGATACAAGTTCTTTTGTTATTCAAATATAATTCATATTTCTAGTCCCATAATGAATGATAATATTCGTACGTTGATAGTCTCTTCTCCTGATTTTAATTTTATCTCTATCTTGCATGATAAGTTGGAAGAGCTGAGAGGGCTATTATTATTGGAACCATGAAATTCACCGTACACTCTGTCCAAAAATTGGATGTGAGAATACCCAGAGATAGACCCTTTGCCATGATAACAGGAACCCCTATTGTTATTCGCATACCTCTAGAAAAGTACAAGGAATACGGTATCACGTCTGCAATCGATTATGAGTATTTATATTGGAGGGCAGACCATCCTCTAGAACTCTTCATTTCTCAGTTATGGGATAATTTACAAAGGAAATACAATGAATATCTCGCAATCGACCCTGTTAAAGGAAGCGTCACCAAGCTATAATGTAATGTTCCAAGAGTTTAAATCGCCGTGAGTTCTCATGGTTAGTTTCTGTCTTTTTTAACCACTCAAATATTTCGTCTACTTCTGATTGTGGCATAACGTCTTGATCCACTCCAGGCGAGGAAAGAAATAGGCCACTCATCTCATCCTTCAATTGCTCATATTGTATTAGATCGCTTAT
>JAATVR010000114.1 GCA_014523665.1 Nitrososphaerales archaeon TH526 | reverse complement strand
GTAGTAATGAAAAACGCAATAAAGAGATGACAGCCTCTGCATTCACATATTGCCGCATTACTTTTTACATCATTTGAAGTAGGGCAGTTACGAACAGACAATGGGGAATAAAATTAGTTTGACAGAAATCCAAAAGAGTAATGCTGAATTCTACCATGCTTTTGAAGGGCTATCAATAGATATGATGGATAACTTGTGGAAGCATGAAGAGAATGTCATTTGCGTACATCCTGGATGGGAATTATTAGTTGGATGGTTAGCAATACGGGAAAGCTGGATCATGATTTTTCAAAATACCGAGGTGATCAAATTTAATATTACAAATCCAAAGATAAGATTATTTGATAATAATGGCATAGGGATAATTGTGTGTCAGGAAAATATCGAATCTTCAGTTAATGGACAACAAGACAAGATCGGTGTTATTGCCACTAACGTATTTGAAAGATGCGAAAATCGATGGCTTCTGATTCACCATCAAGGTTCTTCTATATCAAACTATATGCCTCCTAATATCTCTCCTCAATAAAACCTCAGCTCTTCCGCATTCACTTTATCCTTTATTTTCATGAAATAATTAAGTATAAAGGTCCGGTTTTCTCTCAAATAATCTTTAATGAATTCACTTAATTCATGTATTGCTTTCCGTATTTCTGGTATTATTTTCAGCCCATATTGAACCGCCATTTTTTTCAAGTATACTTTTAGAAATAAATAATCTCAGTTCAGTTCCTCCTAGGAAGCTAAAATGACAACCTCTTTAGGCATTCAGTTTTTCGTAAGGAAAGAAAACTGACTTAAACTCGTTCACTGCCAACTAACTCGAAGTTTGTAACTGGCAACTTCACTCGGATCTACTGCTTCGGTGAAAAATGTCAAATCAAAAGGAGCAGTTTTACCTGCCTCAAGAATACGAACTTGCTGAGACGATCGCTAATAAATGATAAGCAAATCTCTCCCAAACTCGTTCACTGCCCACTGCTTGAGACACTCTAATATAGATCGCACTCAGTGAATCCTCAACTCTTCTGCGGTTCCAGAATCAATAGTTCGCTACAAAAGTCCATTAATCGATAATCAGATTAAACACAAGATCACTTTCGTAACTCCTACCGGTGAAACATTTGCTACTCAACCAATAACAACCGAAGAAATAGTGTCTGAATTGAATAAGCGTGGACTGACTTACAAGCCACGAATTGCAGAGGAGTCATTAAATGCAATAATAAATGGAGCTCATCGTGCACATAAAATTACAATAATACGAGAGATAGAGACTCCCGGATTTTATTTCATCGACGGAAAAATAGTCGGATCTAATATTGAAATACGCCAACCGTCAACTGAAGAAATAAGAAAATGCGCAGAATTTCTTAATGAACTGATTAGCAGGTCAAAACATCCTGAAATGTTAGTAACCGGAATCAAGTGGGGAATTTTAGCGCCGTTTAGTTTCGTACTCAAGCAGCTCAGTGAAAATAGCAGAGAAAGATGGATACCATGGCTATATCTGGATGGACATACACAGACCAGCAAGACTACTGATGGCGAAATAGTTTTAGCAATCCACAGAAAAAAGTCCAAGCTACCATTCGCTAGTACCAATAACGTTGCTCGTCTTGGTAAAGCGATTAGTCATGATACATTTCCTCGCTTAATCGATGAGGTCAAACTTGATCCCAAAATTAATGGTGAATTGATCGAAGCTATAAAACATGCTGTTCAGGGTCAAACAGCCCGAACTAGACTCACTGTAAAATATGATGAGATCCATATTTCTGCATTGAGCGCCTGCATTCTCACCAGTAACCACCAACTTCCATTTGATCCTGCACTACGGAGGAGATTCCTGCGTTATTATTACCCAAAAGATGACAAACCTAGTGAAGATGAAATCAATAATTTCGAATCATTCCTGAAGCCTGGTTGGAATTCATTGGGAACACTCGGTGACTTTGTTATAAGTTATCTGTTGTCAAATCAAGAGATAATTACTAATGACAAAAATGATTGGTGTGGAATTGCAAAAATCATACTTACAGAATTTCATAAAGCTGCCGGTTTGAACCTGCCAGTCTGGGTTGATATGATTCTGGACGGAAGCCAGATTGAAGATGCCGAAACAGAAGAAGAAGAAATTGTACGCGGCTTTTTTAAGAATAAAATCAATAATACTTACTCTAGAAATTATAAATCGATAGTCCCCTGGGAAGACCAAAAAGACGACTCTAGTATCAGCAAGAATAAGACCATGGAATCAAAGACTGAATTTCTGTCTAGATAGTCAATTGATTTCATTTATGCGTCGTAAGAATACAAACTCTAGTGAAATTCTCATCACAATTGATATTCTAAAAGAGCTTCGAGATGCTGATATTTCTTTCATTCAAACTCTTACGGATCTTGCAAGACTACTCGGGGGTGATATCAAACCTACCAAAGTTGACCTGAAAACAACTAGACCTATAACCATATCGATTGCTAAATTCATCGACTTTATTGACAAAGACCCGTCTGAATAGACTCTTAATAGAGATCGCCCGTCCGGTTACATCGGTTACATGGTTACATCGAATACAATTATCTTCGTATTCGATAATTCTGGTTTTTATGCTAAAAGTGTTTGATTTCTAAACATCTGAATAATGGATGTAACTGATGTAACCAATGTAACCATATATATTATATAATAAACTAAGAAAGATTAGAATAAATATAATATATTATAGCAAGATAACCAAATTATCAGTTAAATAGATACATTAAATTGGGTTACATTGAGTGCATTGTAACCAACAGTAAAAGTATGTAACCTGGTGTCTGAATCAGTATTATCTGTAAATAGCTCATTGAATTCCAAAAAATGAGGGACTTATTATCTACTTTAACTTTTTGCGTATTCTTTTAGACCTGTAAAGTCAATACCAACCACAGGTTCACTTCCAACAACCCAAGTTTTATGTCCGGAGGGAATCATGGCAGCATCTCCAGGACCGAGCTCTTCTTCAATACCGTCATCTAACGCTACTTTAATTCTACCCGAAATAATGTACTGAATATGAGGTGGTGATTGACAGGTTTCTGTTTTTACAATAGGTTTTATGGATTTTTCCCAACTCCAGCCTGGCTCCAGTATAACCCGACCGATTGTGACATCATCAAATTTTGCAAGTTCCATCTTGCCATTTTCAAATACCTGTGTTTCATCAGGTGACGAATCTAGACTCTTCTTCTGCAATTTTGTCATTAAGTTTGGATAGACCAGTTCATATAATATGCTTATTGCAGCAATATGCGGGATTGAGTAGTGATCACAACTGCATAAACCCAATTAAAAGTGATAGCGTTAAATTCAATTTTATACAATGATAAATAGTGTCTATTAAAAGAAGAATTGCTGTTGCCATTGCTTCAGTTGCGGTAAGCTATCTCGTCAAAAAATATATTCTAAAAACAGGCCAAAAGAAGAGTACTAGAGTATAAGCTATCCATAGGTCATACAAGAATGTAAACTAAGTGGGAATACTGGTCTACTCTGTGGTGTCGAAGACTTGACGCAGGGTGATTATAATCCTAATGTAATTGGTGATGGTCATGCATGTCATGATGTTTATATTGGTACTTACAACCAATTGGAAGCGTGTAAAGACGGAACATATGCAGTATCATGTGGTAGTATCGGTGTGCTACCAGGAATACCATAACAGTTAACGGAGAGCTACGGGATGATTAATGGGCGTATAGTCATTCCCTGACCTATTCCTGGATTAGCTGCACCAAATGGCTGGGCATTTTGTGTTAGCTTACCTATTTGTTCTCCTAGTATAGATGCACCATTAGTCACATGACATGAGAACCATTCAAGTGATGGCAATCCATCACGTTTTTGCTGTTGTTCTTTCTTTGGTGCTGGTGCTTTCTCTTTTTTATCCACTTTCAATTTTGGTTTAGGTACTGTTTTTGCTGGTGATGTTTCTTGTTTATCATCGTCGTCATCCTCTGGTCTAGGTCTTGCAGGTGATCGGGCCGTTATCTAATTGATGTTCCGTCACTAAATTGTGCTTATATCAATCAATGTTTAAGCTTTGGGATTTCGATTGAAGAGTGCTACAACGAATCAAAAGCCGGAGATTACAACCTGGACTAGATTGAATAATAATAAATTGCGGATCATACCATGGTACTTTAGACCAGTCGTAAGTATAAGATGATACAAAATAACAAATGATAACAAGCGAAAGCAATACGCTTTTTTGGTCGTAGGAAATAGTAGCAGACAGTAAAAGCTATCTAGTAATGGTTCCAAATAAATAATGAACATGCAAGTCCTAAACAAATACGATAAAGAGCAGTTAGTTATCAAACTACATAAAGATGGCAAAACTATGCGTGACATCGCCCATGCCGCGCATTTGTCTTTTGGGGATATTGGAAAAATCATTCGAAGAATAGATGGCCAAGTTAATGATGATGATATTAACTTAGGTAACAAGTCAAAAGAATCAAAAGCACTATGGCTGTTCAAAAATGGCAAGCGCCCGATCGATGTGGCTATTGAATTAGACATACCATATGATGAAGTAACAGAGTTGCAGGAGGAATACTGGGCGTTAACTCAGCTCTATGATTTGCCATTAGTTTACCAACAGCTGAAGTACGACTTTGATTCATTCTTCGAATTGTTTAAACTATTGAAGAAGAATAAAATGCTAAGCAAACAGCATATCTCTAAAATTCTGAAATACGCAGGTCATGACTTATCGTCATTAGAGAATAAGATACGGAAGCTTACAAATGAAATTATAGATTTGGAACTCATGAAGAAAGATTTGAACAATGCTATTATGCTACAGCGCGCACAACTATCTGATCTTGGCCAGGTTATCACAAAATATCAGCATGCTATCGAATACAAGCACCAACAACAGTAATAGTAAGATTTCGTACAGATTTGACAGACATACAATTCATTTAGTATTAAACT
>JAATVR010000800.1 GCA_014523665.1 Nitrososphaerales archaeon TH526 | reverse complement strand
TCTTTACCCTCCCACCATATCTAACAATGAATTTCATACACGAGCAATTGCATAGTAATTGTTGCCTAGTATTATATATCAATTATAGAACAAATGACGAAGAAAATGGTTTGGAAATAAGGCTACTGATGATGAATGTATCTTATCGATTGTATGGATTTTAGAGCTTTACTTCTCGTATTTCAAGGTGGACAAGAGATCCTGATCCGCCCTCAACCACACCTCCCCCCCGTCGTCTAGCCCTTTTCTCTAACCGCAAGATCCACATAATTCAGAAACCTATCTCGGCTCACAGGTTTCATGATGACCTGATTTGCCGCCACGTCAGGCAATAATGAAATGAGTTCTTCAGCTGCGTCGAGTGCTGTTACGAATAGAATCCTAACTGCCGAATTAATTGCCCTAAGTCGCTGGTACAGCTGTAAGCCATTAAGTTGGGGCATGCGAATATCCATTATGACAAGGTCATATTTTGTCGATTCTTCTTTCGCAAACTGTCTAAGCGCCACAGTGGGATCCGTAAATGATTGGACCTTAAATCCCAGTCCCTGAAGAAAGGATCGATACGTAAAGAGCATATCTGGCTGATCATCAACTAGCATTATGTTTCCACGAATTGAGTTATCAGTTTCAGGTCCTAGCCGCGATGGCAATTCCTGGGAGAGACGAGTTCGTTCCATTGCATGTTCATTTTGTCTACGGATGTTGTGTTGGCGTAGTATGATTTCCTTTAGTTCTGGATAATTCTTGCGACGATCCAAATCCAATGGTACAACTAAATAGATTGGATATCTCTGTTTAAGCCCAATCGAAAATTCAGAAATTTCTTCAAACTGAAATTCTTTTTCAAGAGAATGTAGTTTCTTTATAACTTGGTGTAGATCGCCTCCTATAACCATTGAGTTGGGTAGCGCTTTGTTATTGATCTTTGCACACAAATTCATGGTTGGTCCAAAAAAATCCTGATCCCTTGAAAACCTTGACTCAGCTAGCTCAAGTCTACCATAATCAGCGCTTATTCGATACCCTATTGATTGAATTCCTTCCTTTTGGTAAAGGCTGTTAATAGTGCCTCGCAGGTCCAGTAGTGATATTCCACACTTGAGCACATTTTTGAAGCCCTCAATGCGTTCTATCTCAGCACTATTTGGAAAATAGTAGATTATTGAATCGCCGCCTGTCTTTAAGATTCTTCCACCAAAATGCGAAATTACAGGTGAAACCGAGTTGACGAATAGCGAATAAAACTTTCTAATTTTGTCTTCCTGGGCCAATGAAGACGTAATAGCAGTGGAGTTGACTATATCCAGCATGCACACACAGAAATCAGACGAGATCCCTTGAAAGACTATATCATCACGAAATTCTTGGTAATTTACATGATATCGTGGATCAAATTGACCACGATCACTCTCGTTCGGAGAATCGGAATTTGTTTTGTACTCACCCTTTTCCTTCTCGTATCCCTCTTTATCCCCGATCATGGAACTTTTTCTTACTCCTTATCCAGATTAAGTATTATCCTCCCTTCTATAAAAGATTGCTCAACAGCGTGCTATACTACTATCAAATGATTATTGAATGTCAAGGTCAACTTTGAAAGTTCTCACTATCAAAATGAAAGGTAGGCTAACGATCAAAATTTCTCTCGTGTAGGAAACAGTTGTCAATATGGTCGTCGTGATTTACGATAGTTGCGCTGGTTTAACGTTTATAATCTTCCAATTATTATAAGTCCCCATCTCGAATATGAAACGTCAGAGACGCGTCGGGGAGGCACTTACGATTATCTGTGGTATAGTAATTGCTGGAATCGGCGGCGGACTAGGTATATTGTCATTAGTAGCCGGCGGATTAGCGATTATGGGATTGGGAGTCATATCGGTCTTTTGGAGATAGCTTGTTAAATAATACTTTTGGTTAATTTTCCTCTCCGACTCTCACAGCAAAGAGGAAACCAATTTTGGATTTGATTCAATTGTTAAAGCCGTGTGTTTTATTCGACAATAGACGGAGAACTCTATTCTCAGGGGGGCATCTTGTTGGACATTCAGGAGTCAAATGAGAGAACTTTATTATTCCGTTGAATCTTATATGTAGCATTGGGAGCCGTATTTGATTCAGAGGACGTCGCTAGCAATCATCGGAAGATTTTTCAAAATGCAGTGAAAGACCTTTCCCCAGAAACAAGGGAAAGGATAGTAAAAATTTTTCAGACATGGAATGGTAGCGCATCTGAAAAAGAGCTTGAGGAAATCCTTGGTCGTCAAAAAGCAAAGAAAATTCGAGAATTGGTTGATAATTCCAGTGATGAGATTACTTCAAATGAGGTGGATAATTTGCGTCGACTGTTCAAAGAATCGGTTACTTTTGACTAACCTGTTGGGCTTATTGGGTCTTTCTTTTAGCAATTTGACTAATAAACCCCGTATTCAGCTTGAGGCCTGAAGCCGAAGCAACGGCATACGGCGTAAAGACTAACGTAAAGTTAACTTGATGAGATTCTATGAGCTTCTGCCTTTATCAAAATTTTGCCGTTGACAGTCCACTTTGCGCTCCCAAGCGTTTTTCCGTCAGGGCCAACAGCCTCCGGAACATTGATTTCAAGGTTATCAAAAGTATACGTCACTTCAGCCTCTTTTCCTGTCAACTTGTCAAATAGATCCGCTAACAGATCGGCCCACTGACCTGAAGATTTAGAAGTTTTATCACTACTTGTCATATTACTTACTGACGGTATTAGGTCTTTGAACTTAATAATAGTTTATGGTTGGCATAATTGCCTAGTGATGAAATTAGAGGTTGACCAGTGTCGAGGTCTGATGCTTTAAGGACAAGTCATTAAGTCAAACATCCACGTTAATTTCCCCTTTCCTTTTAAAACGCACGGGATGCCGCTAGCCTTCAATCAACATTCACAACGGCAGCCTTAAAAAATTTACGAGAATCAAGGCGGAATATATATTTCCGTAATTGGAATAATTATGATAAGCAAAATGTCGAGGAAGACTTGTCGGGTGTGCCAAAATACTTTTCCTTCAGCGGCCTCAGGAAAATATTGCTATCTTCATCGGCAGATTTATGACAGTCTGATTGCTGAATTTGATGCTGTCAAGAAGACTTCTAAGGGCTCGAATATCGACTGGAAAAAGTTTCTTTCAGAAAAGAGGATTAGTGAGCGTTATTTACCTAAAGAATTAGGCGATGTCATAAAAATAGAGCTTGATGGTACGTGGGTTTAGTAGTACCAGTTTTTGTATTAGCACGGATATTCAGCGGTTTGCTACTCCGGTTAATGAAGCATGAATATGCTACATTGAGAAGACAAGGATTGGCATTTTGGTTCAGAACCTAGCTCTATTCAAGGAGCCCCCATTTTCGAGCAATCTCTTTCACTTCTTCGTCGGTGACTTGGTGGAAGTCCTCATAAAACTGGCCTACAGATCCAAATGATGATGGCGTAGTAATGACTTGAACAGGGGTTCCTTCCGTGGACAGTTTTGCAACCGTATCTTCAGGAGCGACTGGAACTGCAATTAGCACACTTTCTGGGTTATATTTCTTGATCCACTTCACTACTACCATGACAGTTGCCCCTGTGGCGATTCCATCATCTACAACGACTACAGACCTACCCGCTATGTTGTAAGGCTTGAATGCGTTACGATAAAGAGATATTCTTCTCAGAATCTCTTGCACTTGTTGGTCTATCTCAGAGTCGAGATACTCTTTGGAAACGTGAAGCGTTTGAATTAGACGTTCATTGTAGTATGCTGTGCGGTCTTGCATAACTGCTCCAATTGCAAGTTCTGGATTGTTGGGGGCCCCCAATTTCCGGGGAATAAGAGTATCAAATTCACTCTGGCTGAATTTGGAGGCAATTGCGTCGCCAATAACGACTCCCCCACGTGGGATCGCCAGTACTGTGACGGGTGCCTTTTTACTCTCCTTTTTGAAAAAATCAGCTAGCACATTTGCAAGTATTTCCCCTGCACTCATTCGATCTTTAAATTTAATATGGAAACTCCTCTTTAGTAATCTTCCAAGTATCAAACTATTTGTGTTTGACTAAGGACAGCCATTACCTATTTCCCTTACTAAGCTGGTACGGCAAAGGACTACGCAGGTTCC
>JAATVR010000799.1 GCA_014523665.1 Nitrososphaerales archaeon TH526 | reverse complement strand
TGCGTGAAAGAATTGGTAGTTCACAAAGATACGGGCACTTATTTGAAAATGAAAGAATGTGGATTGCAGAACCACATGTACAGATGTATTTGGATAGCATTTCAAAGACATTGCCGCCAATTTTAGAACAAAATGTGGTGGCGAAGTCCCATAGATATAATAAACTTCCTAATACCTTTCAAATTTGATGAACAACTAAACTGTAATGATGTTATAATAGCATCATTAAGCGTAACTCTTTCAAACATTCCTTCAATAGTTGCAGTAGCGCAGACATCCCCACAAAATCAAACGATGCAACCAATGCCAACTATAAAGAGCACAAAAACGATAGCAATCGGAAATAACAAAATTTGAGTCTCCATTGCGCAAATGTTTCTAAGAATCCAACATCGGATCGCTACGTATAAGTTGTTCTGCAGGTGCACCAGTATTGGGAGAAAATTGCTCTACTGGAAATAATTCCCTGTTATGCAAGGATATCCCCTGTTTAAATGATTATTTCTATCCGTAATTCAAAGACGCCTATTCTATGCATTTTTGTTATGAGGTGAAGACAGGAATGTTATATTCTAGTTTGCTCTATAATATTATAGGAATGTACGTAAATGAAGGACTTTGATGGGAAACAGCTTGCCTTGAATCAGCTCAAATGGACGGCCATTTATTTAGCCGTTGCTTTTATCATTACACTTCTCTTGCCCTTCCCAGCTGACCTTGCTCTAGCATTGCTTGCATTCCTGGTACTTGGTTGGTACAGAAGATATCTACTTTTAAGAAAATTAGGCATGAAAAATCCTACAAGTACAGTTACTGGGTTTGAGTTCAAAAAGATTAAGGAATTATACAAATCCAATATCTCTAATTCAATTGACGATGGCCAAAGTAAAGTCAGGTACTATTGTATGAAATGTGGGAATGAGCACAGGGAGATAGCATGTCCCAAATGTGGATCAAAAATGAAGAGGGCTGGATTATAACATAGATAATAGTAGTCATCCTAAGCATCAGATAATGATGGCGGATGTGCTGCGGTTTGGCCTAGTACTAACCCAAATGGTTCACTCTGGGATAAAGGTGTCAAACAAATTGACAAATTGACACCCAGTTTTCAAATTTAAGATGGAATTAAAATGGTTTACTTAAATAGCAAATTTAGTCAATTATAAGCCCACCGACCCACAAATGAATCCTTCACGGGGGACAACAGTAACAATTCAAGTTTATAACGGCATACAAATTGTTAGGGCGTTGGCTATGGAAGGTGGATATCAAACGATCAGCCAACTCACCCGAGAATTATGCCATTTCCCTGTCTAGTACTACGGCTATGCTAGAGTACTCAACTTTGCTTAGAATAATTATAACTATCTTGGAGTTGGCTCTAGGTAAATGGAGAAACATGACCAACTCCAAGGTAGAGGTTAACTGCTTGTGAATATAGGTGAGATTCAGGTATTTTTAACAGTTTAGTATGATTGCAGCAGTAAACTTTCATTAGAAATATCATTAATACTGGAGTAAGATTGATGAACGAAATAGGAAGGAAATAGACAGTCGCCACACGCACCAGTGTTGGGAGAAAATTGTTCCTATTTTTGGAATAAAATGTTCATCCACTCAGACCTTACATTGTCTTCGATCCCTTGTAAAAGATGCTAACTGGGACCTTACTATTACTTGCACTTGTTTGCACATGCTAATTCTTTTTACAAAAAATTTTTGAATTATTAGCATTAGATTTCTGGACAAGAAAGGATTTATAATGCAGATACATTCCTTTTCAGGAATTCATCCATGAAAATAAATGGGAAACTAACTCTACCCGTCGTCTTGGGTGTGATCTCTCTTCTGACCTTGTCGTTGCCTTTTTCGCCAATTTTGAACTCGGCGGTTAAAGCACAGAGTCAGAATCAATCATCACCATCAGGAATGTCACAAGGAGTGCAGGAAAAGCTTGATGAGCTTGCACAAAAGTTTAGAGGAATGGTCAATAGCTCAGGAGCAAACCTCTCGTTGCCACAGGGTGGTAATCTCACAGAAAGACTGCAATCGTTTGTGGATTCAGCTCAGTTCAAAAACTTGACACAGCAATTGTCGCAGCAACTATCGCAACTTGGCATAAATGGGTCAAATCTACAGAGTTTGAAGCAGGAGGGTGGTGGACCTGACTTTGCGGGTCTTGTTCAGAAGCTGCAGAATCCAACTGACAGTAGAGGAGGAGGGCAGTGATTAAAGTATGCAAAACAGTACAATGATTGCAATATTTGTAATAGTTGCTGCTGCTCTGAGTTTGCTTGGAATATCATCAGTCTTTTCAGATGATGCGTACGCCCAGTCAGGACCAACACAATGCCAGACAGGAACTCTCATAGGATATGGCGGCACTATCTTTGGACTTGCAGATGTCTGCACTGATGGTTATACAATAAATGTCAATATTGCGACAAACTATATGCCGGGATCAGGGAGGGTGTTTGAGGCGTGGCTTGTGGATGATTATTATGGAGGCTCAGGTTACGCGCTGGGTATGGGCAAAATCTTGGTATCTGGAACACTGGTATTTCGTGAAACAATGAATAATGCCAAGACTTATACAGATATAGTAATAACACAAGAACCTGCTAATGATCGCAGTCCATTAGCATCTTGGTCAAATTCAGTGGCGCAAACCTGGCTATTACCACCATTCGGTCAGTAATCACCCTAAACCCATTTTTTTTCTTCATCCCATTTTTGCTACACTATCTTTCCTTTCCTTTCCTCCCTTCACTTTCCTTCACGTACCTGATTTGATAATATTATTTGGATAGTACTAGATTTTGGTTAATAAACCATAACCAGCCTATTTGAAACGTCAATGATCTCATTCATATTTTAACAAGGGATTTTTTGGAGTTCGCTTCCGCTGCCGTTGCATTCGAATAATTTATCTATACTTTTATTTACATACTTCATGCAATGAACCTTAAATAAAAGCAAATGTGATTGTAAAATATGCGCAGAAGCAATAAAGGCTCGAACTTGCTCATAATTGTTGGAATCGTGGGTGTGGTAGTAGCCTTAATCGTAGGAGCCATGATATGGCGTGGGATCTTGAGATGGTGAGTTTAACGGACTGCAATTCTCGAAACATTCACAAATGGCTTTGCTAATTATTTTTATGCATACAGCAGACCCAGATTTGATATTGTGATGGGGAGGAAGTATCGAAATCAACATGGCCGATTTATTGATTTTCAAGCTGGCTCTAAAAATTCTTGCTAAATACTGTAATTCCATAGCTTCGTGAATGTTACAAAGCCATAATTAAAAAATTAACCCTACATCTAGCGGTAGCTTACAGATTACAATTTTGATAATAAGTCCGCCTTGAGTTTTTGAAATTCTTCATCTGTTAAGGTGCTTCTGTTTTTCCGAGTCCAACGTTTCGCCATAAGCATCGTATGTTAATACCATCCTGCATTTGGCACAGAACTTCTGATCTGGTCTATTTGGTTCATTACAATTAGGGCACTGCTTAGGTTTCAAAACATCAGCCTCTGCATTATCCTTGGGTAGAATACCGTACTCTTGGAGTATAGATTCAGATGACTCATTGCCAAAATAATGTACATATTTTAAATGCATTTGCGATCGTGCAGACCAACCTGCATGTTGCCGTAATATGTGCTCTTTTAAATACTTTGATTTCTGAGTTAGACTACTATGTCTTCTAATATACAGGTTCCAGGGTTTTCTAAGCAGGTCTCTTATTTTCTGCTTATCCTCATTGGATATTGTGGGATTCCTTAGTAACATGGGAAAGTATTTTTTCTTATATTGTGAAGAGTAAATTTCTAATAAACTATTTCTTGTTAGTGGTCCACCTCCACTGCTTCTGTTCATTGAACAAATAAGGCATGCGTTTTTGTTATTCCTCTGGGGATGCTTATCTACCCATTCTTTTAAGTAGGGAAGAGAGTCAATTAATGGCAAGTGTCGACTACCAGTTTTACCATTGACCAATACTTCTGCATAGTGTTTATTGTCGACCTGTTTAAATACAACATCCTTAATCCTCAGATCCAGGATTTCCTGTGGTCTTGCAGATAAATCTCTTGATATTGCATGATAGCATCTATCTCTTGTGTTAGGACACCATTTCAAAAATACTAAATCATCTTCCAAAGTCCATAGGTCTGATGGTTTGTATACTGACTGCTCCTTCCTTCTTAATTTTGGAATATTACTGATGACGTCAGGTTTAGGTCTATCGGCCATACCCTTCGTTGGGTTATACAACCATTTGAAGAAGCGAATTAGATTTCCAACATGCAGATTATAAGTGCCGATCCACTTGTGTAATGGATCTATATCCTCTGATTTTCTGAGACTATTTAAGTAGGATATGATATCTTCCCTTTTCATATTTGCAAATGGCTTGTCCTTATGGAAGCAAGATAGTTTGTTTAATGTATTCCTGTTAATCTTTCTGTAGTTAATGCTTGGATTTATCTCAGTCAGCATTGCATCAAAGTATTCGTTAATTATCTCTTCATTGGCCTTCGTTGCTGTTGCCGTTATAATGGATGCTTTTTGCTTCTGCTTCTGTTGCTGCTGCATTTTTACTGCTTGATGGTTATAAACTGAATGTGCTAATAAAGCGTTGCATCGCAGTGCATTTATGGAAATGAGTCACGGGTCAGTGTACCTGATCATTTGAGAGTGAGAGTAACTAATTTTCTCTTAGTGCATCTTTAATACTTTGAAATTCTATATCATGGCGATCCAAAATGCATATAAAATTTGATAAAATCATGGTTGCGATCGATGGTTCAAAGGAATCAATGCACGCAGCAAGTTATGCTATAGGA
>JAATVR010000798.1 GCA_014523665.1 Nitrososphaerales archaeon TH526 | reverse complement strand
AAAGATGGGCTGAATGTTTTGGCTACTTCGCCTAGTAAATTAATCCAGCAAGGAAGATATGAGGACGCTCTCAAACTAGAAAACGAGTTCAATGAAGCGATAAAAGGACTTGAATTTCCAATAACCACACTATGCCTCTACAAAGCAGTCCCGGAAAATCTTGAAGATCGTTTTTTAGAGTATCATGATCTCATCGTAAAAAGATCGCCTTCGTCAGAACTTATGGTGAAGTAAACACTATTACTTGATCCTTCCTATAACGGACTGAAAAATTGATATCAGTTTGTGCTGAAGCAACATAATCAATAACGACAATGGCATTATTCAGGAATATTCTCTGAAGATGTCTCTTACGACCAGGTCTTAAACCTCATGATAGACTCAACCTTTCTGTCAAAATGTGAGTTTGATTATTGCATGTAATAGCCCCATCAGTATGGTCTATGTAGTGGGAGGAGTTACGCATAATCATGTATAATTTATGCGATAATGAAATAGTAAGAAAGTTATATGTACAAGTGCTACAAAGTAGACGAAGGGTATGGCAAAAATTAACGTAGGAAATGTTTCCGAAATTCCTGAGGGAAAATTGACACATGTTGTAGCTGGCGAGAAAGATATTTTGGTAGCAAATGTTCAAGGAAAATATTACGCTACAAGCAATACCTGCCCTCATCAAGGAGCAGAGCTTCATGAGGGTGAGCTTAATGGTAGCGAGCTAACATGTCCATGGCACGGCTCGAAGTGGGACGTTACAACAGGCAATTTGAATTGGTTTCCGCAGAAACTGGAGCCACTAGGATCATACAAGGTTACGATAGAGAATGATTCTGTCTATGTAGAAGTTTAGCATCCGTGTTGTGAATCCATTAACGACCAAATAAATGAAAACTATTGTGGATTTGAGATATTGGTATGCATGATGTGATCATGATTTTATTAGTAATACCACATGATTTCAAGACAAAGTAAATTAATCATGTCTATTAGACCATCCAAGTTTCAATTAAGATTGTTAGAGATAACGTCACATCCCGACACCGATATGGTGTCTTTCAAACTAAGTCGTAAAGATGTTCAACAGGAGAATCATAATTTGGATTACAAAGCCGGACAGTACGCTGCTATGGATCTTGGGACTAAAGAGGACCCAGAGGGACCTGTGCGATCCTTTACGATCGCTTCGTCCCCGACAGAAGTGGAATTCATCTTGGTTAGTACAAGGATAAGGGATACACCGTTCAAAAAGAAGCTAGCGAATCTAGAAATTGGGACTCCCGTTAAAATTACAGCTCCAGTAGGTAGTTTTGTACTACCTGAAGGCGATGATTCGAGAAGTGTTGTGTTTCTGTCAGGTGGCATAGGTGTTACTCCGTTTAGAAGCATGGTAAAATATGCAACGGACAATCACTTACCAGTGAGAATTGTAATGCTCGATTCTAACAGAAATGAGGAGAACATCCTTTACAGAATGGATTTCGATCAATGTGTCAGAGAAAATAGTAATCTAAAGATCATCTACACTATCACGGGTGAAGGACAGGATAAGTCTTCGTCTAGTGTCTCAGCGGCAGGAAGTAATTGGAAAGGTGAAATTGGATTCATAAATAAGGAAATGATAACTAAATATATGACTAGTAATGAATTGGAAGATTCAATATTCTATGTTTGTGGACCACCTGGAATGCTAAAAGCGATGCAAAAGTTGTTACAAGATGATTTACAGATTCCAGATGAAAGGATAAAGATTGAAGAATTTACTGGGTACTAGTACAAAAAACATAATGACTCTAAAAGTAGTTTAGCAATCAAATTCAGTAATTGATTTGATACATTGTCTTAACAAAACAATAATCTATGATGAAATATGGGATACATTCTTCAGGTCGTTACTATTGTTTGCTTTCTGCAAATCTATTTTACTGTACCTTTATTCAAAACTTTTCTGTAGCTGTCCGAAGTAGGTACCGAGAACTGAATGCCTATCCTATCAATTGATCTTAGTATGTGGATGGATTATTACCTTCTGATACACGATCTAGGTCCTAAAATGATGGCCATAAAAATTTTTCATTCGCCTTTTGGATATCAACCATTTATGATCCGTCCCCAGTAATTCAAGATTAGTTAGAGGCAATTTTTGACTAGTCATATCATATATTCTAACTACGAGCGGAGGTCTCCTTCGGCTGCTTGGCTTGCCTCTAGATGCTATAACTAACCTGTTTGCGTTTTTCGGCCACCAATCCACTTTGACCAAGTAACAATTCCGAGATTTACGTCCGGTTCCGCGTCTAACATTGTCAGAAACTCGATCAAGTGACCATCTGGATCTCGGAAGTAAATAGCAGCTGCTGGCATCCAAGTAATTATACTTGGTTCTTCCGTTTCCTCGCCGAAGAAAGTTAAAGGTGAAATTCCCAGAGCCTTTAAACGGTTAGGAGCGTCCAAGAGATCACTTAGATTCACGTCGAACGCTATATGAAGGGTCAGACCGAGTGGTGAAGAGCCGATAGACCATAATCCGAGCATCGAGCGACGAGAATCGCCTATCCAAAAAAATGCTGCATTTCTGTCAGATACCTTCAGAGCAGGCTGAAGTCCTAATTTATCGCGGTAGAAATCAATAGATCGTTGTAGGTTGCTAACGGTTAAGTGGGTCTCGAAGAGGCCTTTAATTGGAACACTTTGGTTGGGATGGGAAGTCATCATAGTAGTAGTAGTAGTACTCCTGACATATTACCAATTGTGGCTTGATTCAAATTAATCATTTGTTTGTTGTTATTACGCAATTATATTGCATCCCATTTAACTAGGCGACCAACAATCGTATTCCGATTCAATATTTCTAGACTGTCAGCGGCTAAGGTCGGAATTAGCTAACCTCTTAACACTTTAAGTGTAAGATTGAGCAACACATTGGGTATGGACTGTGGTTATATTCATATGAATATGACACTAGAGTTCGAAGTCTCAGGTGGTAGGGTTCGTTCGTATGATTTTACGATTTCTGGCAATAGTTTCAAAGAGATAAAAGATAGGGCAAAGACGTTGTATGCTGAGATCTCAGATTCGGAATTTGATGACAATATTGTGGAAATGCCTATCAGATATCACGCAGAGTCCTAATTCGTCCTGGTGGAAAGTTTCCCTACCTTCATTCAAAAAAATATTCTGCCTGTCTCATGACTTGAAATAGATCATCGTGTTATGCACTTCCTCTTGGCTGATCTGTACTTCTTCCTCATCTTCGGTTTATCATTTGCGCCTTTTCTAATGATTGCTGTTTTTGGCTATGTAAGTCAAATCTTGGTTTACTCCTCGTTTATTTTCCCAATGCTATTTTTGGATATATGCCAGTATTGCATAGAACACTAATATTGTGAAATACGCTGAAACGATCACGATAAAAAGGGTTTTGATTCGACTCATTTTTTAGCCAAGAACTCTGTGTCTACCGACGTTTCTTATTGTTGCGAACACGTTCACAAACAACTCTTATGTGTCAAGGAAAGGTTTCGACATTTATTTCTTCAAAAACGCCGACATCATCCTCTGTCTGTCTTCATGAGCAAAACATAAAGCCCATCCATAAATCTCCAAGCGTAACCCTGTGTCTAAATCTGTGTCCATTGCCTTGTTAATTAGTGTCTTACTTACCTTGACAGCTGTAAAGCCATTCTTTGTAATTTCCTTGGCAAGTGCTATACATTCATTTATCAGTTTTCTATTGAGAATCCTTGCGATTTCAGCTGCACGTTCTTTTT
>JAATVR010000113.1 GCA_014523665.1 Nitrososphaerales archaeon TH526 | reverse complement strand
GCTTCACGTGCTGAATTTATATTATCTGTTAGTTCTCCGAAATCTGATTGTGTAAGAACACCCATAGGTCCGGGTCCTGCTGCTGCTTGCGTTAAATTGGATGATGTAGAGTTGGCATTTGTAGTATTTTGCTGCCCTGTTGCTTGTGTTAGGTTGGATGACGTACTATTCTGACCGAATACCTCCGAGGTTGTCAATCCGGATATAGATGCTACTATTGAAAGCAAAGAGGAAAGTACGACAGCGGCAATAGTTGTTTGTTTCTTTGAATTCATTACTAATGAAAAGTTATAGTATGATATAAAACTTATTTCTTTGTTGCTGTTGCTTCTGTTGCTGTAAATTAACTCATCAAGAGATATGTTATCAGACAAAACAGAAAGACAGACTATATCTATCTATAGTCCCATACACTCTCTCCCAGCTCTCTTCGTGTTTTACACATTATATCGCGAATTGACTAGTCACTATTAATGCAAAAACACAAACTCATTGAACTTCAGAAAATAGTCGAAGAGAAAATTGGTTCGCTCAAAGAAGAAGTTGAGATCGGGACCAATGTCAAACTCAGTCCGATATACATAGCTGATCGGCGGGATGAAATAGAGTTTCACCATTGGACTACAAGAATCATACAATCAATACTAAACCGGGATATTGACGATCGTCCACAGCTTGGAGCACCCAAAAAGCGGCTAGAGATGATGGAAGTGATAGAATTTGAGAACTCGCTTCAAGAACGAGTTCAAGAGCTGAATTTAAAAATAAAAGATTGCAATAATTTGCAAGAGTCAGACATCTTGGTAAACGAGATAGATACGCTTGAAAGTATTCTGGGGCGCTTGTGTGATCTGAAATATGGCGCAGAGACACGAGCAATAGAAGTCGCGAATGCTAATAATAACTATCAGAAAGCAAATCGAAGAAAACAATTAATTAAATTCCAAGATATCGAAGATGAAATCAGCGCTCAATGTTCAATTACTAAATCAGGATTGACATCTTAATTGGACGAAAATCTTATGATCAGACATACGTCTTCTCTCTAAGCGCATTTCAACAAAAAACTGCAGCTTTCACAACTGTATACCAACTTATCGAAGCTGGAGCACAATTCCATAATGTCATTACAGCGCGGGCACTCAATCTCGTTATCTAGTTCAGTTGGTGCCGATTCTTCTTGTTGTCCCTGTAGACCAAATTCGTTAACTGGTTCAAGCTCTTGATTTTTAGGCTCCATCTTTGGTGGAACAAGTTTCGTACGGCTATGTCTTGACATGATGATATTTATCAAAAATGACTATTATAGAAGCTAGGACTTGTAAGTGGGGGAGGGTAGTGTACGGATATATTCTCTAATATTTTCAGTTTCATGTCTGTAGTCATTTCTTCTGGCTTAATTGCATGGTATTCTAATAGATGTAATATTGTATTATAGATGACTGATTCTTCGCTGACTCCGTAAATTGTGCAATTACAGTCGAGCCCGACATCTCCGCAGCGAACACAGAAAAATGGTTGTATACAATCTTCATACGTTTGGAACATTGGAATACTGCAGTAAAATTTGTTATATTTACGGTGTGATGTATTGTACTAGCAACTACGATCTATGGAATTCTAAGTGTGATTTGACACTAATAATACATCCAGCGATTTAATAAAAATTTGATTGTTGTTGTGTCAGCAGCAACAATGATTCGAATGACAATATTCTACTGGCCAGGTAGCATACTCTTAGCTTGTTCACCGAGTTGTCCCAACATTCCACCTGATTGATTACCGGTTTGATTACCGCCTACGAGTGGTCCCACTGCTCCAGCTATTTCTTTTTCTGATTCCTGGCCCAATTGGCCCAAATCTTGAGCCGCTCCAGTTATTTCTTTTTTTGCTTCCTGGCCCAATTGGCCCAAACTTTGAGCCATAGACGGCTGGACAAATTGACTGCCAACTACGAAAGAGCCTACAAGTACCACTGCTGAAATTGCAACTAGGAGTATTTTGTTGTTGCAATTGTATTGATGATTCTTTGACATTATTACAAGATATGTTACAACATATTTATTTTGATCTCATTGTAAATCGATAGATGATAGTAGAGGACGACGACCTAGTTAAAATAGTGTACCCCCCGCTCCCCGTCTATGAGTTACTTTAGAGAAGATTAACAGAATCAAAGATTAATCTAAGATGAGTTTATTTCCAGAAGATGACGTACTTACCAAAGAAATCGAAACATGGCGCGGCTTTATAGATAAACTTCCATCAGACGAAGATAAACTTGTGCTTACGAAGCTATTGAATGACTGCTACAAATATTCGGTAGCAATTAATGACCACTGCAGAGTCGGGATCTTTTATGACTTTGTTGTTGACTCTGTAAATTCATCAACCAATTAAAGTTGATAATACAATAAACAAACAAGCGACTTGATGATTAAAAATTATTTGTTTAATAGCAGATAAGTCCGATACCGGTTAAAAGAATTTGAATATTTACATTAATTTATGAAATTTATACAAGCCTGAAGATAAAATTGACCACAAACTTTAATAGCACAACAATTCGTAAGCTGATATTATGATTGACGAAACAAGAAATCATTCCGTCGTGTTAATCATTATCTTGGTTTTTGGCTCATTAACTCTAATGATAAATAATGTTTTAGCTGCTGACATAACATGTCCCAATGCAGGTTCTAGTCCACCATATGTTGTATGTAACGGTACGCCTGAAGACGATAACATGCAGGGGACATCGAAGCCGGACAATATGTCTGGTCTAGCTGGTAATGATCAGATGATTGGTGGACAAAAAGATGATGAATTTAAAGTATGTGTTGGTGTATGCTCAATTCCCCCAGACTCTTTCTCTGGTGGTGAGGGAAATGATACTATTTTGGGTGCAGCAGGAGACGATGACATGTCTGGAGATACTGGCAGCGACAAGATGAATGGTAAGAGTGGGGATGATAAGATTTATGGTGGAGAGGGGAATGACACAGTTATTGGAG
>JAATVR010000112.1 GCA_014523665.1 Nitrososphaerales archaeon TH526 | reverse complement strand
GCACATGAACTTGGACATTATCTTGGTCTGGGACATGCGCCATGTGATGCGACAGGGGGAACTCTCGGCAGCAATTTCGATCAATATTATCCTGCGTATGAACCCTATGATTCTGTACCTCTACTTGCTCCGGGGACTATTCCCATCGCTCATGGCATAATAGGAGAATATGCGGTTAATATCAATATTGGTGCTATATATCCTCCTATCTCTACCGATTTGATGTCTTACTGTAATGCTACTAGCTTCTGCTTCGGTCTTTACCACTATGGACGACTTATATTAAATGAACTTCTCGACCCAACGTTTATAGACGACACACCTTGGTGGTTCGAATACGTATCGATGATTGATCCGCATTTTCCACCCGAATTGTGGCTTCCGGACCCTCCCCTATCTGATCCCCTGCATTTTAGCGGAATTAAAGTAAATGCAAAAGTTAGGGCAAAAAATCCCGAATCTTTGATTTCTGTTATTGGGTTGGTACACTCGAATGAAGAGGTGGAAGTTCGAAGTATAGTAAGATTGCAGGCCTTTAGTAATCTAACTGGAGGAAAAGGGAGTGGATTTGTTGTTGAATTGGTTGATACGGATGGTAAAGTACTGTCGGCAGGACCACTTTATAAGATGCCCTCATCCGGTTATTGTAACTACTGCAACAATGGCAAAGATAATTCTCTACACCCACCATACGTATTTCAGGCGTTCCTCGAGGATGTCGCCGCCGGTGCTTTAATCAGAATTTCTCGAGACGAAAAGGAACTTTGGGCTCGTCGTGCACCTTCCAAGCCACCCCAGATACAAAGCTTCACTGCCTCGATGAGCAAACACGGATCAGTTGTAATTGTAAATTGGAATATAAGGGCTAGTTCTGATCAGGAACCTGAAGTTTGGTTGCAGTGGTCAGAAGATAAAGATAAAGATAAGATTTGGCATGGGCTTGCAACAGGATTAATGGGAAAGAGGGCAGAGCTAGATGCATCCATGTTGCCTTCAGGACGGATACGCATACGGATGCTTGCTAACGACGGTTTTTATACCACAATCTCAGATCCGGTATCTGTCAAAATTCCAGCTCGTTCACATTTAGTGACGATTCTTTATCCACCTAGCAATGCCGAATTACTAATCAATAGTACGATGCGCTTATGGGGGGTATGTACTGACAGTAGTGGAAAGCCGGCTGATCCTGAGTCTTTAACATGGTTGATTGACGGTAGAGAAGTTGGAACTGGGTCTGATGTATTCGTAACAGTACCAACCAAAGGAAAACATCGATGCACATTAAAAGGAGTCGTGAATCGAAAAACTGTAGAACAAACTGTTGAATTCAAAAGTGTTGCTTATTTTAAAAGGTGACCTGATGAAAAATACGATAACTTTTGCTTTCACTTCACGGTAATTGTCAAAGTAGAAGCTTTGAAATGTTCATGTTCAATTAGTCTTATAGTACGTAAGTTTATTAATGTTCAAATTTTATTAGTGAAAGATACTGTAGCGGCGATCTGCTTGGTAATGTATATTGTTTATAGACATCTCCGACCTACACAAGCAGTTCTAGTATTTGTTTTAGATATAAAGCTTGAAACAGTTTCTAACTCCTTATAACGAATCATACCTCCGCTGACATATGGCGACAAGCTATAAGAACTGTCTCATTAAGGTAGGCCGGTAAGTTCCTTCTCGGTCGTTTGCCTGATAAAGATTTTTACGCACGTAATCGAATGTACGTTAAGCAGTCACGATATCGGTAGAGTATTGCGCAGACGTGAGAGTTCAGTAGAGCGGGCGACCTATTCGTCATGAAATACTGGGTCCTCTACCTGATTTCTTACTAGCATGTTTCACTTATCTATAGTCCCTTCCTTAGTCTATTGCGCTTTAGTAGATATCTTCTGTGTTACCTTCTACTGACTTACATCCATCTATGAAGCCTTCATAATATGGATTTTAACGTAAGGATAGCAGCTGCAAATAATAAATGTGCAGGTTTGTGTATGAACAGGTTTGTGTATCTTATGGAGATAGACGTGAAATGAAGGATTTATGCGGTTGGATAGATATCTACCCGATTTTACTTTTTAATGGCGCTTCTGATAATATGGATGCCTGGGATCCTTCCTTTCTAACGGGTCTTTCTTCAAATCATACAGTGATTGCGTTTGATCAACGTGGAATTGGAAATACAACCGCTGGTACGAAACCATATACTTATCTGCAACTAGCAAACGATACAGCTGGTTTGCTTGAGGCTCTGAAAATACCAAAAGCAGATGTTATGGGATATTCTTTAGGAGGATCTATAGCTCAGGCATTTACAATTAGCTATCCAGAAAAGGTTAACAGGCTCATACTTGTTGCTACATCCTGTGGTGGAAAAGATGGTATACCTAAACCGCCTGAATTTAAGAAATTGCAATCCGATATTGTAAACAAAACTCAAAATAATATTCCCGTTACTCAGGAATTGAAAGCACTTAATGTTGCCTCGTTAGGATCAGGATGGGTCAAACTACATCCCGAATCAGTTGACATTCCAGCAAACATTACATCAATCCAACAAATGAAGCCTGGTGTGAACCCTGAAACATTGAAGAATCAGGCAAACCTTGGTATTTGGGAGAATACCAACTGGAGTGGTGTTTGTGATAAGGAAGCGAAATTGGCTAAACCCACGTTGGTCATAACTGGAACAGATGATAATGACTACAATCCGCATGGGAATGCTTTAATTCTTGCAGGCAAAATTCCAGGAGCCTGGCTCGTACAGATCAAAGATGCTGGTCATGCAGTAATGAATCAATATCCGGCTGAAATCAGTAAGATATTAAATACATTTCTATCGACTACCAGCCCAAACAATTGAAACATCCATTGAATGAAGCATGAACTGAATTTGGGATCTAGCTATTACATATGATTCTGTACACTAAAACATTTTTTTAGGTAGCATATCTCTCATTCAGATGATGAGCCCCTTTACCTACGGGAATCAAACCCCCTTGGCTCCCTCACCATGCAATTTCAAGTTTGATTTATCTCAATTAATATCAGCGTTTCCTCACCATGATCATTCTGAGAGAGGTGTATGAATCTATTTCTCTCGCTTTAGTACAGAAGATCTCTAAGCGTTCAGCCGATTCTATAGGTATCATAAAAATGTCATATCGAAAGCGATTAGAAATCTAGGGTAAATCTATCAAGGGAAGTACATAGATATGTTCATTAAGGAAATCGAATTCACACGTATTTTTAGAAATACTTTTCTTCTTCAACCTGTTTGTCTGGTTCATCCCCATTTTTGAGCGGCTAAACTGGATAACAGTCAATAGGTAAAAAGAATTACATAAATGAGAGGTAGACATGGCAATTTATAAAATCTTCGCAAAGTTTACTACTGAATCCGAAATAAAAAGAGAAGACGCTGAGAGGTTCATAATGGACACTTTAAAGAATATAGCAACTGGTGTCCAGGTCAGTTCTGTTGATATTGAGAAATCAGAAAATGAGGAAGCGGAGATAGGCGGCGCATAATTCTTCCTTTTTCTGACAGTTCAATCAATAGTAGTCAAGACTACAATCAGTTTTCATTAGTTTTTCTGTTAGTATTCATCGACTGATGAGCTTTATAGAGCTAGTTGGAAAGGACGTATGATACTTGGTTAATGTGGTTGTCGAGTATTTCTTCTTCAAATGACAATTTCGTCGAATATCTATTTAGAAGTGGGAATCAACAGACAGGTCGAAGAGAAGTCAAAGTCAAAGTCAAACCTTTGTGAGCCCAAATTTTAAGTCAAAAATGGCTCACACACCCCGTGGGCCCATTGTAATATTACTTCTCAAATAGGATTCTGCCAAACTAGTTTCGCCTCTATGAAATATGCTGGTATATGAGCTACTAATGTTATGTGGTTTGAAGTCGTCCAGTGAGCCACAAGCTCAGGCGATCACATTTATGGTTCCGTTGGAAGCAAGATTAGCCACAGACTCAAAAGTATGACCGTTATCTGCACTAATTCTAGCGACAGGTTCATCGCTTGTTGCGTTTATCTGCTGCCGCCAAATTACAACTACATTATCAGCGCCTGCAGCAACTTGTATATCTTGTAATTTTGCATTGGTGGTATTACTTAGAATTATTTTGTCGCTAAAAGTCGCGCCGGCATCATTGGATGATCTAAGCATTACTTGATCGTTACCTGTCTTGTTAGTAATCCATGCGATATAGATATTGTCGCCAGATACAGCTAATGTGACTCTGCTCTCTGGTCCTTGCACCGCAATGGTCCCATAGGTTAGTTGAGGGGTTAGTTGAGCCAAAAAAAGTGCTACTGTAGATGTTGTTGTCACAACAGCAAATATTATGATTACCCGTGTAGTATGCTGCTTGTTCATGAAATTATAAGGTTAGGTGATGGTATAAGAGTTATGGCATAGCAGGTTAGGTTTTAACTATAATTATGTCTCAATAGCTTTCAGATAATGGCGGCGTCATTTTAAATTAGGCATCTTGGTCTTTTGCATTTTCGACGTAAGAGTTACGACCTTTATCGTAAGCGGTCTCAATTCTTCTCCACTCTGAGACCAAATGTAGATTCTCCGGAACACT
>JAATVR010000797.1 GCA_014523665.1 Nitrososphaerales archaeon TH526 | reverse complement strand
TTTTTTGCCATCTAATCTTAGGTTGTGGCCAGGAGCTTCATAAGAATTTCTAATCATGATTCGTTTCCTGCTGAGGTACTTGAAATCTTCGCTGTATGGTTCAGCTTCTTTTTTCGGCAAAACCATGTCCAACGCTTTCGAGAACATTTTAAATGCATATTCAAAATCATCCCTCACATTTGCTGGTTCGAATTTTTCGATTATTGCACTATTGTCTTCTCTATCAACATCATTAAAAAATGAAATTGCCTCTCTGTGTCTATTCTTTAATTCCTCCAACTCTTTCTCTGCAGGTTCTAGAGCACCCTGGATATCTTCTTCTTCAAAAATAGCAAGAGCTTTCTGTAAATCTTTGGTTATCCCACAATAGTCTACGATAAGCCCATACGTCTTTGCCATGTCATACAGTCTGTTTACTCTGGCTATAGCTTGAAGTAGTGTATGCTCTTTTAATGACTTATCCAAATACATGACCTGAACTATCGGAACATCATAACCCACTAATAGCATGTCGACAACAATGAGAAGTTTGGTTTCATCTTCAGGGCTTTTGAATCTTTCAGCTTCATCTTCTCTTTGCTCTGGAGTGAGATAATATTCATCCCAATCTCCCCCTTTCTCTCCTAGGTGGGATGTCATTATAATCTTTGATTTAGGAGCGTAGAGTTTATCCAGCTCTCTTTTGTAAGTAACTGCGGCCTCCCTCGAAGTGGCCACGATCATACCCTTGTAACCATTTGGTTCAATATGCCTAGCATAATGCTCAATCAGATCAAGACAGATCTTTCTGATTCTGGCAGGGGCTTCTGAAATTTTTTCTTTAGTAACATATTCTTTTTTAAGCCTTAACTTTCGATCCTGATCCTCATCTGCAAAAACTCTCGAACGTTTTATCAATAGTACCACCATCTTCCTCAACATACAAATCTGGCATACGTCCCTCATAGAGTATCTTTAGTGTTGCGCCGTCCTGTTTTGATTCTTCAAATGAATATTTATCAAGAAGCGGACCAAAAACGCGATATGTACTTCTATTCTTTTTATCAATTGGTGTTCCAGAAAATGCAAAGAATACAGCATTTGGCATAGCCGATCTCATTGCCTGAGCATTGAACTTGTATTGTGTTCTATGAGCTTCATCTACTAGTGCAATGACTTTTTGTTCTGTTTGTATGTGATTATCTTGAGATCCAAATTTCTGGATTGTTGTCATAATTGTTTTTGAGAAGTTCCTGGAGGTGGTTTTTGCTTTTGGCAGCTATGGGATCAGGAAATCCACACGACTTAAATGTACCATGGATTTGTTCATCAAGCTGCTTTCTATCGGTTACAATGACAATTGGAGGATTGCCAAATCTGTACATTATTTGAGTTGCAAGCCACAGCATAGAAAGTGATTTCCCAGAGCCCTGAGTATGCCAAATTATACCCCCCTTATCGGAAATATCTTGGGCTAGATCAAGTTCGTTAACCGCTTTTGTTACTGCTCTATATTGCTGATGTTTAGCAAGTTTTTTGATCTTTCTGTTGTTAACTGTTTCGTAAATAACAAAGTTCTTGAGCAGATCTAAAAGATGAGATTTTGGCAACATACCGGCAATTAAGATCTCTTGTTCTCTTGGCTTACGTCCACATATTTTCTCAATCTCTTCTAATGTTTGTGGATAAGCTTCTGACCATCTGGCATAGTGATTAGTTCTAGATCCTATTGTTCCATGTCTTGCAACAGTTCCGCAGGTAGCAATTAGGAAATGATTGAAAAACATCAGTCTTTCGTATCCAGCTCCCCTACTTTGATATCTTTCAAAATTCTTCTCTACAGCTTCCTGTATTGGATCTCTAATGTAGGGTGACTTGCATTCGATTATAACAAGTGGAATTCCATTAACAAAAATTATAATATCTGGAAAAATCGGAAGTTTCAAGCCATCCAGCTGAAATTGATTAGTAACAAGAAAATCGTTATTTTCTGGATTATCAAAGTCAAATAATTTTATTATCTTTTCAACATTCCCTTCTCCAAAGTTCTGAATAACTGTAATTGGTTCTAATCCACCTGATCTTGACAATCCAACTAATTTTTTCATTCGTATCCATTACGTCAAGAGTGCGAGGAAAATTAGTTTCTTTGATTTGGTCTAGAGCACCATATACTCCATCTTCATCTAGTTCTGGATTAATTTTTCTAATAGCAGCTTCAAGCCTATCATACAATAAAACTTCTCTGTAATCTCTTCTAGCCCTGTTAAGTTCAGCTTGATTCTTGTACTCATATCCCATAGATTGTAGTTGTAATATCGCTGGTTTCTCGGATTCGTGATATTCCTCCTTTTCTGTTGTTCCAGAAATGCTCATACTTAAACCCTTATTTGACCAGTCAAGAGTTTTTGCATTAAGCCTTTTTTTAGATTTTTATTCAAGTTCGAAAGTTCTATTTGTTTTTCATAATATTTATCAAGTTGAGACAGCATTGATGCTATTCTCTTCTGCTCGACCAATTCAAGGATAGGAATTTTTAAGCCTTTTATATCACGTTGAAAAATATGAGGAACAGCAAGACCAGAAACCCTTTCCTTTATAATATTCTGAAAAATTGGTCCTTGGAAATAGTAGAAAAGGAACTCAGGAAAAAATTTGCCAGATAAGTCACGTATCAATACAAGAGTAGAGTTAATTGTCGTAGGTCCTGGAAGATAGTCAATAAATCCTACTCTTCCTAAAGTAACGCCATCTTTTACCATTATAACATCGTTTAATTTTAATTGAATTTCTGGAGATTCATCATATCTAAAATCGCTAATATGAAGACACTTGTTCCACATTATTATTCTATTTATTAAATTATAACCAGATATCATATAAGGACCTGACTCTACATACTCGTGCCTCTTTAGTCCTCTCCAACCAATTCTTCCTTTAACCTCTACATAGTCTCCTAATGTAACAAAGTCAACTTTCGATTTTGTAGAACCCGTTCCAGTGGTAAATAACTTTTGCATCAAACCTTTCATAAGTCTTTGAGTTTGTAGAATGATTTGATCTGTTTTTTGGATTAGCTCATCTACCTTAGAAAGTATTGATGTAATCCTACGTTGTTCTTGTACAGGCGGCAGCGGCACATGAATCCTTCTAAGATCTTTAAGAATAATTCTTTTAAGTGCTGTTCCTGTTCTCGATGCCATGACTCTATCAATCACATTACCAGACTGCAAAGCATATGACAGAAACAAAGAATCAACTAGCTGTAGTTCGGGTCTCATAAAAGCTATCGATGATAATACCACTATTGGAGTATCTTGAGTATAAACAAGACTAAGTCCTACTGTTCCATCCTTTGAGAACAATACATCTCCAGTTTCTAGTTTGCACCCGTTTTTTACTAGCAAATCAAAATCATTATTATCAATCTTATAACATGAATCAATGTCGATATAATTACTGCGCATATTTACAACCGTAGCGAGGGGATAACCTTCAACACGGTGTTCGGGGGAAAAATGGGATCCATCTCTGACCACCGTACAAATGTCTGATAGATAACTAAGCTTCCATTCTTCAGGAATCTCTCCTATCGTTGTTTTCCTAAATTTAGTTAATTGTCGCATTACTAAACCTTGAATCCTAATTCTTTCAAATTTGAATTAACTTGAATTTCTATCTCCTTTCTTTCCTTTTCAAGTTGCTTTAGCCCATCGATAGTAGCTTGGATGTCAACATCTTCTTCAGCTTCAGAAATATCTACGTACCTTGGTACATTTAGATTAAACTCATTCACTTTTAACTCATCGATTTCTGCCACATGACAGTACTTTTCGATCTCTTCATATTTTTTAAAAGCAGAGACAATCTTTTTGATATCTTCTTCTCTTAATTTATTTCGTACTTTACCTTCTTCATAATCCCTAGCTGCATAAATGAATATTATTCTGTTCTTACGCTTAACAGGCTTGTTTCTATTAAGAATTAAAACACATCCAGGAATT
>JAATVR010000796.1 GCA_014523665.1 Nitrososphaerales archaeon TH526 | reverse complement strand
TATATTTAAGGCAGATCCTGACGAAGGCTTTTGTAATCTAACTGCTGCATGGCATATTCAAAAAGGTAGTTATAACGATAAGATTAACTTTGATGGGCTGAATGTAGTAGGCCTTTTTCATAGTCCTGGTAATATGTTAACAGGTCCCAAATGGGACGCAGCATTATATATTGATGAAAGAGCGAGTAAAGAACAAACCGATTCACTTGCTACAATATACTCAGGTCAAGCAGGAGGTTTTTTTGCTGTTGCTTCGAAGCTAATTGGTAAGATGTTAGGCGTAAAATCAGTTCCAATTGAATTTGGCGTTAATGGAAAGCGTCGTTGGCTGCGTATCAATGATTTGTTACAACTGCAAATAGAAGGAACTGCAGGTGCAGACGCTAACCAAGAATCACTTGTAGTTAATCCAGCATTCGGTCTTGTACCTGGTCCCCTTGTAGTCGCACTTTCAAACAAATATGTCTATAATGATCATGGAATGCAATGGGATAGTTCTGGCAAGAATGGGTTCTATTGCAGGTTTAGCTACTCATCTCAATTTAGTTATCTTTAATCGGTTACGAAATTAGAAAAAATGAGGTTAGTGGGTAGGTCTATCCCTTTTATAATTTTCATATGATTGACTTAATCTTCCCCAATGTAAGGAGTCAATCAACAGGACGCTAGAGAAGTATCTGAGAGGTACATTGCCAAATCAAACCCTTGGATTGTAATGGTTAGTTAGTACACCTAATGCTTCAGAAGGACTTTTTGAAAGGATAAAGAACCAGAGTCTACCTGCCTACTTATTCTATTCCTTGATTATACCTATGTACTAAACAGGATATACACAGGAGATGAGATAACCGCTGCCAAACAGTCACCTTCATTTGAAAGAGAATACAATCTCAAGTACTTAGGCCTTATTGGTAACATTTTCCACATTATGCATATAGAGGCAGCAATGGAGAAAGGAATGTTGTTTTCTGGTGCACCGGCTAATAGGATTACCAATAATGCATACACACAGAAGTCTGTCGGTCTAGACCCAGGCTTTGGCTCATCAAACTTTGGTGTGTGCATAACTGAGTTAAGAGATGGACTAGTCCACGTTCCACATGCAGAAGAATACCATAGGGCCTGATTTCAATGAGATGATAAACACACGCCTGCTGGATGAGTATGGTATCAAGTTCAACAATCGTTGTCGCATCTTTGTTGATGGCGCTAATCCTTCCTTCATTAGTGCATTGAAGAATAGGGTAGGATCCCGAATATGATAAAGTAATCGCATTCTACAAACATAACTATCCATCTGTACATGATCTGCAGTTCTTGGAGCAGAATATGTTTGTGATTCCTGTCGCATTTAACAAGGAACATAAGCATATGCTGGCCCACTCAAAAGAACTGATGGAATATCATAACGGTCAAGTGGCTATCAATCCACGACATACGAAGTTAATAACCTCACTTCGTACTGCTGTGGAGAATGGAGAGGGTGTATTGAATAAGGAACCCTTCTTTTGTGAAACAATTAAATCGTGCATTAAGACTTGACGATATGATGTTCTGGACTTAATCTATCTAATACTTCGATAAGGATGTCTCCAACTGTGTCCTCAACTGCAAGCAGTCTAATCATGCCTAATGCTAGGATCGCATCCATTTCATCCATATCGATACGGCGTAACGGACTGGCTTCCCTTTTGGATACTGTTACCATATAGCCATGATGCCTATTCATAACTCTCCCCTTCAATAATGCCTTGGCTTCCTCAGCATCCATTATTCAGTTGTACCTGGCCGATTTCGCTTAAAAGCACTGTGAACTTGAAAGATGACACTCAGGAAGTCTCTGTTCTGGCATTAATTCTATAAGAAGCCCAGTATTATCAAACTATATGAAAATGACTTGCGTCGATTGTGGCTGCAGTCTTCAAGAGTGTGTCGAGAGCACGTCACCAACATCTTGTCCACATTGTTCCCGATCTGAGTGTTGTTGCTGGCCCGTTATCCAGTTCGAGTGAGAGAAATGATATTGCTCAGTCTTAGCAGAAAACTAGGTCACGGATTAGACGATGATTTCAGAAGGGCAGGGAACAGATTAAGAGATATCTTGGTGCGTGACTTTGAGAGAGAGATTGCTCTGGCGTCGGTATTTGTTGGACAAAATGATCTTACTGTAGCATCACAGCATAGAGCAATGGCTCATGCAATAAACAATACTTTAAGAGATCTTGAATTGATAATCGGATGGATAAAATAGGAGCCATGATATCATTGCAGTTCTGGCATTAGCCTGAATTAATACACAATCTCCCATTGACAAGGGCAAGGTCTAGCAGGTCCATTTTCTTTTCGATTCATTGGTAGAGGATAGACGACCAAAAGTGTTCTTCAGATCTTTAAATCGCCTATCCTCTTTGCTTGACTTAAGTGCATGAATAGAGCATTTAATAAAAAAGGTGTGATATATTCTATAATAAAATGGTGTGACCATTTCTTTTAACCAATGAATGATCATAACTGTTATGTCAATGGAGTGTCTGAACCATCGCAAATTATACGGCCAGCTCTGAATGGGATAATATCAAATGTTACACCAGCTACCACTTCATTCGTTGACGGATCAATTACAGACACGGTACCAGAACCGGAGTTTGCTACGTATACAGCATCAGTACTATCAGTACTCGGAAAAGCGTTAGTAAAACTCGGATAGTCTCCAACTGGTATATTCTTTGTCACGATATTTGTACCATTAATTAACCATTAATTACAGACACAGTATTAGATCCGGAGTTTGCTACGTATACGGTAGATTCACCAGATCTTCGAATAAAACTCGGACTATCTCCAACCGGTATGTTATCTGTCACTGTATTTGTAGTTGCACTGATTACAGACACGGTACCAGAACCAGAGTTTGCTACGTATATGGTATTTCCAATAGAGGGTGGAGGTGATATACTCCGATTAGAGGATTTGATAGTTACCAATGGTCCTGATCTATATGTATATCTCTCAACAGATAAAAGTGCATCAGATTTTGTGAATTTGGGTAGGTTAAAGGCCAATATTGGAAATCAAAACTATCCGATACCTGCTGGAACCGATATGACAAAATATGATACAGTTTTGATAAGTGTAGAGCGTTTTCTGTGCAATTCGGTAGTGCTGAATTGACACCGCCTGCAGCAGCATCAGCATCAGCGTAGAATAACGCAATAGACAAAGTCTAATTCAGGTGCATTTGCGATACTCTATTGGTTCTTTTATGAAAGAAGGTAGTCAATTATGATCCACGCTTAAAGAAACGAACTTATGGTGTATTACATTACAAAAACTATCAAATGTCCAATGTTACACCAGAAGAAACGCTTCGTTCAATAGCTGAGTACATCAATGCTGGGAACCTAGATTCTTTGATGATGCTCTATGAATCCGATGCATGTTTTGCCTCTCAGACAGGACAGTTCATTAAGGGTATAGAAGGCATACGTCAAAGTCTGCAAGGATTCGTTGATATGCGGGGTAAGCTA
>JAATVR010000795.1 GCA_014523665.1 Nitrososphaerales archaeon TH526 | reverse complement strand
GAGAAAATGTCTATTCGCCTGTAGAAGCTCAAGCAGATCTGAAATTTGATGTAAATCTAATTAACGGTACCATGTTCTTAAGACCTGTTTCACCGGTGGGACCTCTCTTCGGACTGGTCACATACAAAATAGACGGAGTTCCACGTGTAGACCTTCAAGTTTTGGTGTAGTAGTCGTTTCGAACACTACACCTACCCCCCCATCCTAGTTTAACTAACCGACGTACATCTAAAGCAATTCTGGAGGTAACGGTGATTAGCGGGTTATCATGCCCATTAATCTCATTACATGACCTCTCCCAAATGCAACAGCTGGGTAATTTAATCACAGTGAACCGGAACGAAATTGGGAAGGAGAATATATTTGGGCCATGGATTGGAAATTGGGGCTGTGCCTTTTCCTGATTGATGAAAGTCATTTTCTACATGCAAGGCTTCTTCTTGATTATTCCTCTAAATACAAAAATTCATGACCATGAATTAAAGTCAAATTAATCATCAGATCAAAGAATGAAATTCCACGGTTAGATCTTACTTTCAAATTGTACTCCTGGCTTAGTTACCGCAAATATAATCCAACCAATGAAAGGCCACGACCACCACATAAATCCTCGTATAGATATTAGCAATATTTTTATTTGTCAGCTGGCAAGACGCTTCAATACGCTAATTGGTAAGAGGTCTAGAAGAACTAAGTGAGGATCTCCCTCTAACAGATTTCCGTAACGTATTGGATACAACCACAAGGATTATGAAGAATCAAAATGAAGGTGGACAGATCTCAGGGGGCAAAGTACTTGGATCTTTGGTCAAATTAGACATACCTGAAAGGTTAGTAGTGGTCGGAGACATCCATGGTGATTATGCTGCTCTAAGCACTATCTTGTCAAAAATCGACTATGAACGTTATCTATCCGACGAGCATAACAAGCTCATCTTCTTGGGCGATTACATTGATAGAGGTCGAAGGTCTCCGGAAGTGTTGTATGCGGTTTGTTTTCTTAAGACTAGATTTCCCCACTCGGTAATCCTAATGCGTGGAAACCATGAGGCCCCTGACGAATTCCCATTTCCTTCTCATGATTTCCCCTTTCGAATTATAGATCTATTTGGGCAAGATCAATCGATGCCCTTGTATTATCAAAAGATTTTGCCTCTCTTTCACGCACTATATCTGTCAGTAGTGATAGAGAATTGTTTTATTGTCGTGCATGGTGGCGTACCGGCACGGCTTCCCCATGACGGGCTAGAAGCTATAAAGACTTTGTCTACCGCTCGGGCTAACCATATGACGAGCGAAACAATGGAAGAAATACTATGGAATGATCCACGTGATTCTATCAGGGACAACGGGAATTTTGAACGATCGAGAAGAGGCATTGGTAAACATTTTGGTCGGTCAGTAAGCAATGCTTGGCTGAAAAGCGTTGATGCCAAGGTGATCTTGAGGGGACATGAGCCTTGTGAAGGATACAAGATCAATCATCAAGGACTAGTCTTTACAATTTTCTCCTGCAAAGAGTCATATCCTATGTCAAAGGCAGCCTATTTGGACATTGTTTGTGACGAAATGGTTCGATTAAAAAATGGCTATGATCTCAGAGAACATATGCATTACGTATGAGTAAATTCACTAGATTTTAAGGGTGACTTTGATTTCTTTGCACCGCTTCCTAAGAGACACTGTCGATATATCAGCGACCTGGCATATTTCGACTTGACGCAGAAATTCATTACAATTCTGTGAAGCAAGATAAATAACGGCCCCTGCAAGGGCTCTTGGATTCTTGCCAATAGATATCCGATTTTCTTGAACATCGGAGTAGATTCGCAAGGCTTCCCTCTTTGTCCTTTCGGAGAGACTGAGTCTATTGGCGATAAGGGTAACGTAGTCAGGACCATGTAGAACTGGCACTTGTAGTGATAATTCCTTCAAGATGAGTTTGTAGTGCGTCATAACGTCTTTTGTTGGAAGATTACAAACTGTTGCGATGTCTGATATAGTCTTAGGTGTAGCTGTTTCTCGACATGCTGCGTAGAGTGCTGCTCCTACAAGTCCAAGGGTCGATCTTCCCTTTGCGAGCTTCTTTACAGCTGCTTTTCTGTAGATATATGCTGCACTTTCGATAACAGCCTGGCTCAAATAGAGTTTATCACCAAAATTGTTCAAGAATTTCAGAGCTTTTTCGAGGTTTCTAGAAATGGAGTCATTCAGCTGAGATCTATTGTTCCACGTCCTTAGCCTTTGCATTTTCACCTTTTGCGATGGCTCTAGTGCTTTGCCTCGGGCATCTGTATCTCCTATCCCTATCAAAGTGGATAAGCCCTTGTGATGTACTGCCAGAGATTCGGGCATGCCTGTTCTTGCCCTGTCGCTGTAGCCCGATCTCGATGGAAAACTTCCCGCGTGCTCAGAACTCAAGAGCTCGTCTGCAACGACACATCCACAAGAACTACAGACAAACTCATTTGACACCATATCAAAGATGACTGTGTAGCTTTGGCACTGATTGCAAAAAGCGGCATCCGTATTGTCATTTAGCTTACTTTCAGACGGCACCAAAGTATCACAGGGCTCCATCCGGAAAAAAGCTTCATCGGTTTTTATCCATACTTTTTCTAGAAATCTGAAAGTTCTAATAGAAATACAATTCTACTTCCATTTTCTTATTATGATTAGTTAGTGGCCTAGATATTCAAACTTATTCTTCTACAATTCGCACTTCACGAAATTAACGTAACTCAATTCTAGAAAAAATGCACTCTTATTGCTTATGGATTATATGAGATGCAGAACTTGCAAGAGACTCTTCTAGCTGGATTGCTAACCTTTCTATGGTTGGTCAACATCCCAATTGCTGTCCTTGCCGTTTTGAGATTTATCACAAACAGAAATGTATTCATAACTTCTGATCTTAGGAGGATTAGAAATGATCCAAAGATCATATTTCAGATTACTACAAGGTCTGCGACAAAAACCCCTGTAGTCAAGAGAGGGATACGATCAATAATTGAATCATGTAGGAACGTGGAGTATGAGAAATTTAAGATATCAGTCATAACTGATGACCCTTCAGATAATTCAGACCTTGATGAATTCGGTTGCGAGGTAGTGGTCGTCCCGAAATCGTTCAAAACATCTGCTATTAAGAAAGGAAGAGCACTCCAATATGCACTTCTTCATAGAAGATCCCATGAGGAAAACAAGAAACAGATCTGGATCTACCACATGGATGATGAAAGCTTTGTTACAACTCAGACAATCTTATCCCTCTTGAAGTTCATACGGGATGGAAAGGGAGTGGCCTCTGAGGGGCCGATTTTTTACCCTCTTAAATTTGAAAACGCAAATATTCTGACTGCATTAGCGGAATCTATTAGACCTTTCACATGCTACGATTGTGTTTCACAGATGACCAACAAAGTTGTTATAAAGACTCCACCATTACATATGCATGGGAGTAACCTCCTTGTACGATCTGATGTGGAGGACAGCATTGGCTGGAATTTTGGGCCTACACTAGCTGAAGATCAATTGTTTGGCTACCTGGTATATGAAAAATATGGTTCAAATTCTATGGGTTGGCATGGTGGGATCTTGCTTGAACAACCTCCGCTTAATATCAAGGATCATTTCATGCAGCGGAGAAGATGGGTTCTAGGTAGTCTTCAAAATGTTGATAAATTTTCAGTTGTTCACAGAGCCAAGTTATCATATAAGCTCATGACATATTTCTTGGGTTTTGCTGCTGGTCTTCTATCAACAATACTCTCCATTTATGTAAATCTGCCAATTGTCCTCTCATTTTTTACCTTTGATGGTGGTGGCACAGGCAATAGTATTGCGAGTGGCGATATCGTAAATTCTCTTATGGATAATCTGAACTTAGCTTTCCAGCAATTTTATTCGAATTCTGCATTACATAATTGGACTACTGCAGGACCAATCGAGTTCGCTACAGGATTACTCCTTCTGTTTTCGTCTCTTATTTGGTTGTTCTCATATCAACTTGGATTATTCCAGAATCTTCGATTCAGCCAGATATCGATATCTAAAAAGATTCTATTTCACTTTCAAACTTTACTCTTATGCCCAATTATAGGCCTTGTAGAAACATTTCCAGCTTTTTATTCGATTATAGAGTATACATTTAGAAACAACAGAAACGAGGGAACGCCAGTCTACGACTTTTACGTCATAGAGAAGTGAATGCTGCAGCTGCAGCTGCTGCTCCCATCCTGATAGAATGATAGTCAAGTTTATATCATACTAAAGAAAGATGCACTACGATTTCGAATCTGCAAAAACTCTCGTATCGTACCCTTCAATACAATAGGCCTAGTCACTTCGTTTAGCTTTCAAACCGCCCACACCTAATAATGAGGGCTGCTTTCAATAAAACGATTCAGTGAGCCAGAGTTAATCTACAACCGTTTCAAGGAATGGAGGGGGTGGGATTCGAACCCACGAACCCCTTAGGGACGGGATCACCCATCTGAACCGTGTAATCTTGAGTCCTGCGCGGTTGACCAGGCTTCGCTACCCCTCCTCCATACGTGATGTGAAGCTTCAGGTCTTGTTTCAATTATACTGGTAAGGTCCCTTGATAAAAATTTAATCGATTTCAGATTTGGCACAAATGACGATAAATTGAGACGTAATATTTATTTTGGATGACCAACAGCTAATTAAAGAAATGAAGATAACTGAATTGACCCCAGGCATTAGGGGTGTAAGTGTAGAAGGAAAAATTGAAAGCGTGGCAGAGCCAAGGACCGTAAACCTTAGGGCCGGAGGCACTGCACGAGTCGCAGATGCGGTCATAACAGATGATAGCGGAAGTATAAAACTGTCACTTTGGGACGATCAAATAGATATGGTTCAAGAGGGTGATACGGTCGTTATTGAGAATGGGTATACCCAAGCTTTCAGGGGAGATAATAGTCTGAATATAGGTCGTTATGGTAAGCTTAGGAAGGTATAACGATTCACTTATGCCAATGCCATAAGGGAGAATTCAATGTTCGAGGCCAAATTCACTCGCAACTAATCGTCTTCAGCTGATATACCCTGTGTTACGAGGATTAGTTTGTGAGGCTTGGTCTGCCCCTTCAACCCTTCCACCTGAAGCCTGTCCCATCTGCTGTTCAATTGATTTTATCAGCATTTCCGTGTCTTTAGCTCTCGCATCCAGAGCATCCATACTAACCTCTATACGTAGTCTCGTAGTCAAGACTTCCAATAGGGACCTGGATGCTTTTGCATCGACAACATAGCCTGAGGTCTCACCCAATAGACACGTACTTCTCATCCCTTTCAATTTGGCCAATCCTACTATCAATCCATTCATCCCCGTTATTGCCCCACCATCCATAACAGCGATATCCGGTGTAGTGATACTTTTTAGACTTTCCAAATCAGATGCTGTACAAAATACTCGTGGCTTCTGGACAAAGACCCCAGTGATATAAGCAGCCAATGCATATACGCGTAAAACAGAAAATCTAGATGCAATTCCAAGAATTGTTTCTGCCAATAGGTACTCCGCATCAGGATTGGAAGGTTGTGAGTCTCCAGTCAAGAACATCATGTTCGAAGAAGGGGTGGCAGGGGACTGGTGATAATATATTGCATTTCTAATAAGATCTATAGTCCCATCTGGCTTAATCAGAACTTGTGGAGGAAACGTGTTTGAGTAAATATCTACCATGTGCTTTGCGCTCAATTCATGTATTAAATGATCTACTGCAAGTTTTCCAACATATCCACTTCCAGGGAAGCCACAAATGAGAGTGGGAAACTTAGAGTCAGGTAATGACGAGTTTGAATATATTACGTCAAACCGTGCTTCAGTCATAGGACGACACGTCTGCTGCTGAAGCAATCAACTTAAAAGTGTTTATTTGCATGACAATGACTTTATGTGTGTAAATACAATTCACTATCCCGATCAAAGGGACAATATACTACAATACTACCTATTAAATAATCACCTATCAATCGATGGCGATCTAGAAATTAGACTTATTGGGGGGCTGGTTGACCTTGGTGAATCGTTCCCCTGATTTCGCCATCTGGACTAGGAGTTGAGTAAATGGTGACGTAGGCTTCGCACCTGTCGAAAAGATCGAGCAGATCTAAAATTTACATGGCTATCAAATGACCTTCTAGATTTTTCAGCACTTGACATCCGCTCGCCAGCTTTCTGCTTATTATCCCAGTTGGTGTTTGAGGCTCGAATAACGAGGCAACTATTGGACCATTTTTTTACCGCTCCTTCCCATGTGGATATGGGCAGCAGTAATCTTCTCGATATTTTGGACGTTTATTTCATATGAGATGTCACTGCCTGACTACTCTATGGCGGCCGAATTTATCCAATGCAGCTGCTTGTGCATTCGATTCGAATTGGGCTTTCCCGGTTGCCTTAGTATTTACTTCAGGAATCCGCATCACCAATTAGCGAGGAGGAATATATTCCAGATATTCCCAGATCGCTAGCAAAGGTAAGTGAATAAATTGAGGAAAGCATTGCCAAGTCCTCAGCGGCTAATTGGGTAATCATAGATACCTTTAGCACAAGTGCGAGTTCTTGAAAAGTATCCACTTCCCTCTATATGAATATCGGTAAATATTTACCATGATATTTTCTCATTGAAAATAATCGCGAAATATGACTTTTTGGGAGATGACTATCGTCATGGGTATACAGATATCTAAATTAAAGAAAGTAAAAAGCATGGAAAAATTCATACTAAATTCCGACGGTACTCTTCCGTAAAAATTGATGCTCAACAAACAGAATGCTGATCTCATCAGAAAATCGATTAGAAAAGTGAATTTCTAGATAACCATCAAGATGCGTTTTCCATAATAGTCAAGGCTTATAAGTTAATCAATCTTGTTGTATTGTAGTTAAATGATTAAAGAATTTATCGTATCAAGAATAGAAGCGTCCCAGGATGGGGGGCCTTACATACACGTTAGCTTTATAGACCAGACGTCAGGGGAAAGACAACAATCAATGAACCCTTTTGGGGTTAAGGCAATGACCTTTTCCTCTCCAGAAGATTTGATGAAAAACCTACCCAAG
>JAATVR010000794.1 GCA_014523665.1 Nitrososphaerales archaeon TH526 | reverse complement strand
GATATCTCGTGTTCTGTCCATAACTCATTAGGTCGTAATTAGTTAGGCGTTATAGTATATGAACTAACGTATAACGTATTAAGACCTGTGTCATTGTCCAGTATTCCGTCTGTCTAAATGCTAGTTAGTTTATTTGCCCATTCGCTTTAGTTGTTGGTTTTTGAGATCTATAGCTCTGCCCAAATCAGATAGTTGAGCGTTCCAGATTATTAGCTCATTCAATAAATTTCTCTTTTTATCTTCTAAATCTATTACGTCATTACGGAGACATTGAATTCTGTCAGTTAGTTGCGGTAAATCATTGCCAACATACCTGAGAATATCTGAGATATTTTTCTCGCTCAGCATTTTATGTTTTTTTAAACAATGAAATAGTTTCAGAAATGATGGCAAATAAGCCTTAACCTCATTGTACACAAATGCCAAATCGTACAGCCCATTCAAAGCCCAGAACTCTTCCTGCATCTCATGAACTTCCGAAGCTGTCAGATCTAATTCAATGGCAACATCAATTGGCTTCTTTCCATTGGAAAATAGAAATAAAGCCTTTGTTTCTCTGGTCTTATCTTTCATATCTTTTGTTTCAACACCAGCTTCACCGTCTTGACCATCTGTTCTTCGTATGATAGATCCAATATCGCTAAATGACAGATGCGCTGCCGCTGCTATTTGACGGATGGTCTTACCTTGGCCGTGTAACTCAATAACTAGCTGCTCTTTATCGTATTTGTTTAAGACTTGCATTTAGTTTTGTACACTATTATCTGGAATTATTCCTAGATAGCTTTTTCTATCTGTTATCAATTGTTACCTACCGTTACAGATTGATTTTAACTGTTGTTTTGTACCGTCTTATACTCTCGATCTAAGCTTCCTGCATGGTGGCTAGTTAATTCGGGTTCGTTATACTCTCAAACAGTAATAACGAACTGGCCTACAGCAGCATTCAGATATAGAGTGCAATTCGCGAAACCTATATCTGACATATGCACCATAGAATGTCATGTCCAAAGCCGATCTTCATCGGAGACTGAATAGCGCAAACGAGATAATACTCAGCGTTAAAGGTAGAAAATCAGGCAAAATTATCCCTCGGCCAGTCTGGTTTGTGTATGAAGGCAACACCCTGTATTTGCTACTAGTTCAGGGCTCTGACACCAGCTGGTACAAGAACCTGCTAGTCGATCCAATGTTGAAGATTTCTGTAAATGGTATAGAAATATCTGCAAGAGGTAAACCAATAACAGACAGTAATAGGGTTGATGATATTGTGACGAAATTCAAGTCTAAATATGGTGAAGGGGACGTGAAAAGTATTATACAAAATTTGATGTAGCCGTTGAAGTCACGCCCTGACAGATATCTCCCCACGAACCATCAATGTATCTACCCAATTTTACCCTTCCATGATTTTCTCTAGCAGAGTACACATTTCATCTACGCCAATCGACAAATTCACTCATGGATTGTCAGGAGAAGGCCATCACTGAATCAACAACCAAAATGGGTAACCCATTCATCATTCGCAAACTCACTAACATCACAAAAGTCTTCATACACAATGGCTTTTCCCTCTTCCAATAGCAATTGATTTACGGACGCCGTGTTGCTGTTGCAATACACTACCCCGATCAACCTATCATAGCTTCCCTCTTTCTGGCCGTCATCTTCATCTACCAATGCGTTACCTCCCACCGGACATATAGATTCTGTAAAATCGGTAGCCTCATTATATCCAACTTCCCCTCTTTCTGGCGTATTTACCATCGAAAGACGGATACGCACATTATTGATGTCAATCGTATCTCCATCAACAATCTCAGTGACTATGCCTCTAAAACAGTCAGCTGAACCTTTGCATTCACCTATTGGTTTTGAAACCAAAGGCAGTCCATCATTATCTTTGGTTTCATCTTTACCATTAGTTTCGCTGATTGGTTCTCGCTGGACAATCTCATTAGAACCAGAACTCATGCTAGCACTGCCTTCAGAAGCCGCTATCTCACAATCGCCATCTGGACTACGATGATAACCGTCGGGACACCTTGGCAGACCACCGCTATGAGTCACTTTTTCGCAATCACCACTTGGGCTTTTATGGTATCCGTTTGGACATCGTGCCTCAACTTCAGTTAAATGCGAACTGATGAATGCTGAAGAGAAAAATATAGCGCTGGTACAGATTACCATTACGATTGGAAATGACAGCATCGTATGCGTATTCTAATCTGGTCTGGTACTGATAAAGAGTTCGAAAGAATATTGTGTAATGTCATAACATGACGTTGCCGATAATATCTCAGCATTTTAGGTATATGTTAGCCTCCTATGTGCGACAGGAATGAGAGACAGTGGATTCTATTTTAGGTTCTCCAGATGATTGGGCTGAAGCCACAAAGGGAACATGTTTGGGATTAATTCCAATACCATGTCCAATGTTAGCTATAGCAGTCGGAGCTATCGTATTACTGCTGGTTATATTGAGATAACTCGACTAGTTATCCTCTTCGAATTCTCCGTCGTCTTCGTTGTTGCCGCCGCCATTATTGTTGTCTTCTGGGTGTAGAAATCCACGCACTGCATGTCCTGTACTATAACCGCTTCGATACAATGCGCATCCACTATCGTTATTATCTAACTCAGATGGACATAAATTATCGTCTACATTATTTCGTGCGTCATTCGTCTACATTATTTCGTGCGTCATCGCGTCCGTCTTCCCATCCCTGATCAAACCATGTTTTGGCTTGTACGTTTGTTGTTGCCGTTAGAGTGAGCAATCCTATTGCTACTATTGTTGCCATGATCACGGGGTTTTGTTTCATCGTCTCTATACATAGATATTGAACTATATATATCCCTATTCCCCTAATTACGGTTATTGCGAATATTTCTGATACAATTATTACTGAAGTCCATATTTTCTTAAAACCATCTTTATATAATTATTGAGTCAGTTATACTGGACAGATCTGTGTCAAATTAGGTTGTTTTTGTTCGGAAACTTCGCCAGATTAGTTAGTTCGTAACGTTCATGTTTAGCGTTCAGGATAGTCGGAATGATTTGCCTTGGCACGTTCGATATCAAATTGTATTAAATTTATGAAATTTGAATGGTAACATTAGTATCATCTACATCCCACCCGATACCAACATCTGGTTGATTAGATTCGACTATGGCTTTCAGACGACAAATTGCCTTATGTTGTAACAATAACAATAATTAGCTTGTCTAAGCCTCTCCAAGTCTCGATTTCTCTGAGAACGTCTTCGTCTGAAAATAGACTCATTAATTGATTAGAATACTCCTATGATCATTTTCATAATTCTGATTTGGCAGATTCGATGTCTTTCCCGCGTTGTTGGTAAATCTCATTCAAACCCCAATAATGACCGATTAAATCCAAATACTGATAATACTGCCTCAGCAGAATCCAGTAACATATCCAGATATTTCTCTTTATCATACTCTTCAGAAGAGATTAGCTTGGCGGGAGTTATTCGTTGCAGCGGATCGGCATGATTTGAATCTGTGTATACGTATTTGATATTTTCTCCTCTATTAGTAATTACCCCAGAGAGGTTTAATTTAATAGCAGCTGCAACATGTGGAAATAGACTTCTATACCTCTCAATATTCTGTCTTAGTAACTTTGAGATCATTAGATCAGTAATTTGTATTTCTCCATTCATGAGCTTATCAATACTACGTGTGATATAGGAGAGTGCGTTTTGATACCCATTTGTCATTACGTCTTCATAGTTATTACAATCAAATAGCTTTGTCAGTAGAGTTGACTGAAACTCTTTTATGAACGTGGGAGAATCGTGTCTTCGAGTATCTGTACCTCTAGTAATTAGCTGGTTGTCATATGTAAGACCATAGTAGTGTTTCCTGGCCTCCATCTTATCATCAG
>JAATVR010000793.1 GCA_014523665.1 Nitrososphaerales archaeon TH526 | reverse complement strand
TTACGGGAATAAGAAATTGCAAAGAGAGCTAAGGCCAGCCCACCGACATCCGCAACCATATGACCGGCATCAGCGAGTAAAGCTAAGCTACCAGTCGTAATACCAAAAACTACTTCTACAGCCAGAAATCCGGCAACGATATAGAATACAATCCTGAGTTTTCTTATCCGTTGCTTCATTATTTCATCCCTAGTCATTGACAATTTTTTACTTTCAGACTACGTTCAGTCTGATCTCGCCTATTATAATGATATTCTCTATACATATGCGTATTAAGCCACTAGTCCGAATCACAATTCTATTTTTTTGCGTGGTAATTCAATTGGTAAGCCAATTCTTAACTTCTGCTCCCTTTCTTCGATCCGTTATGAAAGTAAAAAAAAGACAAGATCAGGTAGTAGTGTTTTTGTAGACCTCTTTCGAAAGATGTGTGTCCTATTTGGTGCTCAAAGTAATTGAGGAACAAATTTGTCTAAGCTGCTGCTGCCGTTGCCTTTCAGCTCATAACGATATGCTATGGAGAGAATTAACTCCACCTCCAGAGTGAGGTGTAAATACTACCTTTTTCATTATATGGTATGTCTTTTTCAAGCCCCCCAAGGACAGTTTACTCAGTGACTGATGGTATAAATTCTCCTCACACAAGGAAAAAATACGCATACCACTTCAAGATTTTTCTAAAGCATTTTGATATTGCCTCCCAAGAGGTGTTGTTAGATCTCAAAGATCCAAGGTATATTGAATGTTTGATTATACGATATATCAAATATCTATCGGAGGAAAGGCATCAAGTATATTCTACAATTCATAATCAAGTTGCAGCAATTTTTCACTTCTTTGAAATGAATGACGTTATCTTAAACAAACGAAAAGTAACCAGGTTCATTCCTCCAAACGAATCCAGCAATGAAGATAGACCATATACCACTAATGAGATAAAACGAATACTTGAAAAATGTGATGTAAGAAGCCGTGTAATCTTTTTACTTATGGCCTCAACTGGAATGAGATTGGGTGCGATTATTGGATCTGTATCGAGATATGTTATTATTGGATCTCATTTTTTCATGAATTGGGATAGCATAATTTTACTATTTACAGTCCTGTGTTGGGTTTAACTCTTGGAATTTTATAATTTCCGATATCATATCCTTGTTGTCGGAGATATTTCAAAGTCAATTTATAAACCAATTCGTCATTGCCTGCCGTATCTAATACTCTCGTCCATGAGACCTCACCATTTTCTAACAGTTCTTTTGATAGCGCTCGAGTATTTTCTCTGGCTTCTTCCTTACACTGCTCCATGGTTTTACCATTTTTATAAGCATGAACACGGCTATCACAACTATTAATGTGATTGGTTTTCTCCATAGGTATACAACTAACATAGGGACTAATGTCTAATAATTATATACATTCAAGAAGAGTACTCTTTAATACTTCTAATAACTTCAAATATGCATTAATACTTCCTAAATTTCAAATATGCGTGTGCTGGTCCTAGGGGGGGTAGATTCGTTCGTCTGAGGATTTACTCTTCAAATTCATCATCCACATGCTCTTCATCATCTTCTTCAAGATCATTGTTCTCCGGCACTTCTTTTCCACCATCAGTGATAGAAAGAACTGACGCCAAATTAAGCCACATATTTCTAGACAATCAAAAATAGGATTGTGGTAAACTAAAGATAAACGTAGCTCCATTTCTCATTTCATTGGCGCCCCGATCAAGGTCCATATCGTGCTCCACTTCAGAATTATTCTCAGCCCATATTCTACCGTTATGTGCTTCTATTATTCCCTTACATATATACAGGCCAAGTCCCGTACCACTGTCAGACTTCGTTACGAATTTGGTGAATAGGTTCGATTCCTATACCGGTGTCCTTTACCTTGACAATTTGATTGTGTTTATTGTCGATCTTTGTTGATATGGTTATCGCACCCTCTTTCGTGAATTTTATTGCATTATCTATTAAGTTGCACAATACCTGCCGGATTCTATTCTCATCTGCTACTATAAAGTTAGATTCCAATTCCATTGGACAAGAAAAGGAAATGACAATTTTCTTATCATTATTCCTTATTTTGGCAGAATAATCTTGTACCATCTCTCTTATGGTTACTGCAAGATCAAAACTCTGTTTAGTGAGTTTCAATGTCTTACTATCAATTTTGGTTACATCAAGTATGTCTTCAGTAAGCCGTTGAAGTCTTCTTGCATTTCTGGCAATTATTTCAACCATCTCTTTCTGTTTATTCT
>JAATVR010000792.1 GCA_014523665.1 Nitrososphaerales archaeon TH526 | reverse complement strand
GACAATATCACCCGTCAAGGGGATAGTGAGAGTTTGATGAAAAAATTTCTACTACTTAGAAAACTCTGTTATTCTCATCATACCAAGGCTTACCTGTTTTGGGGTCAATGTAGGCTAGGCCATGTGCTATTTTATGCTCCAACTCTCCCCAATTGAATTTATCCTGTAGCTCTTGATAATTGAGGCCTAAAACATGAGCTACCCTTTCATTATATCAAGTAGCCTCAAATTTGTTATTTGGTTGAGGGAGATAGATTAACTGGTCGCCTTCTAACGTACGTCGGTCATATTCTTCATCTGATATATTGTGATGGCGCATCATCTCGGCGTGCATGTGAGAGATTCATTATTACACTTTCTCTCGAACTAGGAAGAGCATTGCATTAACATACTATTAGCACACTCATTATATACCAGGTATTCTATGGGTAACTACGATGATGAAGACAATACTTACGTTTGCTATTGTTGCAGTTACACCTAACTCTAAAGGTTGTGACAGCGGGGAAAAGGACGAAGGAGCACCTGAGAAATGCGGTGGGACCATAGAACAAGACCCACCAGACAACGACGGGGACTTTAACCCTTAATTCCTTTTTTTGAAGAAGGTTTTTGAAGACAGAATCCCAACATTTTGGCACCGTGTGCTGAATTCTGAATACAAACCCTAGAACACCACGGGATTCTCATCATGGTAACGTCAGTCCATATAGCGTTCTAGACCTTCATTTGAAGTAGCGTACTCAAAGTCGCCATCTGGTAATAGGTCAAGGTGCGGGGGAAAATGTTCTGAACAGTAATAATTAGTGCATTTTTTACATTGAGTGGTTGGTCTGTTGAAGCAATTGACTATACCGCATATGCCTTCCTTCCTTGACCTTCTGGTCCATTCATTTATCTCTTCTTCAGTGGGTAGGTCGTCAGTGAGTAAATGGATGTCTGTCATTGATACCTAACTTCGATTTCCAAGGTGACACTTACATCCACAACCAGTACCCCCGGCGAAACTAAAAGTACAATACTCATGTCTATCCGACAGACAAGCTAGCGACACCAACTTCTTCATCATTACCTTAGCCTAGATTTTAGTACTTAAAAAACAGTGTATAACCTAGAATTGTTCTATGATAAGCAACATTGGACGTAAATAACGTAATCTTATAGGACCAGTTTGAGAAGGGTAATGTCTACTTGTTGAGGACTAATGTAGGAGTATTTTTAAGCAAAGTTTCCTAATTGCTTTTAGTCTCCTGTAAAAATGGTGCAACGGGTTTCGGTCCCGTTCCCCGGAGTACAATTTAGGTAGAGAGGAAAGGCCAAATACGGGACTGGCCAAAAAGAGCCTCTTGCCTGCAGGAGATAATCTTCCTATGCTACAAATGTTTGGAGCAAAAAGGGCCCTAAAAAATAGGATATAACCTAGACTTCTACGGGGCCCTATTGGAATTGGCTAAATATCACGGCTGGTTAATCAAATAACCAGAATAAGCTTTCTGATAAGCTTTCTGAGCTTAGGAGGAACGAATATACCATCAATCGTAATCAAGGAAGTGATGCAAGACCGTAGTAGCGGATATGTTTCGATCAATGGGCTTAAAATGTATTATGAAATACACGGCAGAGGCGTACCATTGGTTTTAATTCATGGCGGAGGCTCTACAATCCAAACCTCATTTCGACGAGTGCTTCATTCCTTCGCAAAAGAGAGACAGGTTATTGCAGTCGAATTGCAGGGACATGGACGTACCACCGATATAAACAGACCAGAGACCTTTGAGCAAGATGCGGACGATGTTGCAGCCCTTCTGAAGTATTTGGAAATTGAAAATGCCGACTTTTTTGGCTTTAGCAATGGTGGAAATACAACAATGCAAATTGCAATTCGGTACCCAAATTTAGTGCGAAAAATAATTTTGGGTTCAGCATTTTTTAAAAGAGACGGAATATATCCGCAGTTTTGGGAATCTTTGAATCATTCAACATTAGAAGACATGCCGCAGCTATTGAAAGATGCTTACAAAAAAATAGCACCTGATTACAATAATTTGTCCAAGATGTACGAGAAGGACAAAAAAAGAATGCTCGAGTTTAAGGATTGGAAAGCAGAAGATATTCATTCTATTAATGTACCGACACTTATCATAATTGGTGATGAAGATGTCGTTCGTCCTGAACATGCGGTTGAATTGTTTCGACTGTTACCACATGCACGACTTTCAATACTTCCTGGCATACACGGGGCATATATCGGTGAAATTACCACGGGAATGGAACACAGCAAAATCCCCGACCTAACTGTTTCAATAATTGAAGAGTTTCTAAACGAACCTATGGAGGGATAATCTAATAGTGACTTGGCTGACACCAAATAATACAAATACACGCGACACTCCAGTGATTATAGTTAGCGGCGAAGATTTTCGGAAGAACTTTGACCCTCAGTTACGATTCCACTTCTGTATTACCTAGGGATTTTTCAGTGGATCATATCGTCATCTGTGTAAACTTTGATATTCTCAGTACACTTCAGGTTTATACCTTCAATATCATAGGTTCGATTCTAGTAAGGCCAGTTGGAGGTGCAATCTTGGGTCTTGCGTTCTTAATCGTCTCCAGAAAGATACACGACCCAAGTGTTAAAAACTATATGAGACTGTCTGCACTTGGGATAATGTTATTCGCTATATCGAACGAAGACGCGAGGATATACCCATACCAACCATTTGGGCTTGTTACTATCAGTTTCATGGGGATTTCGTCTTATCTAATGGTTGGTATATATCATTCATCAATTTCAATATCAATGAATAGTCAGATTAGATCTTTGATTGAGAGATCTGTTACCAAGGACACTAGTGGGATGACCAAACATCGGTCGTTCACAAATGGAGACGATAATGCAATATTTTGCAAAGCGGTCGACACTACTTGTTGTCTTTATCAGCATTCCTGACGCATATACGTTCGGATCTCTTCTTCCTGAAGAGACGGAATTACTCCAGTATCTTGTATCATCTTGTCTGAATATCTCCTTGTCAGATCAATAACATCTCCATTAGATTTATGGAACCTTTCACGAAGGAATTACCTATGGAATACGCAGTTGAATTAAATAGATTAGTCAAGCTTGAAATGGAAGGATCCGTAGGTTAGATTAGGGACGAAATTACATCTTTCCATCCGTCGATACCCTAAATAAGACTGATTTCGATAAGAAATGCAAAGATTTTAAATCTTAATAACGTCACTTTCGCCAGAAAGTCTAAGGAATTACTTTCTATTGGTGTTAATTACTTATTTCTTTCTACTTATATTGTGATTCCTTTATTATGATTACAGTAACTTGATAATAACCATTCACCCGGCGCAAACTCCAAGTTTTTATCCAAAATTCCTAGGTCCAGAGCGAAAGTGTTGCTCACAACAATCCGATCGTATGGCCTCGGGAGACTACTGATAAAATATGTATGAAGCTGTTGCAGTACAATAGTACGATTCAGTATACTTGAATCAATATTGGCTAAAAATAATACCAGATATACGGGAAGCAACACATAAGTGAGTGAATTCATTAAAGATTATTTGAGAGAAAACCGGGACTATATACTTGGTTATTTCATGAGAATAAAGGATCTGGTGACCGCAGAAGAATTGAGCTTTTACTGAGTACGTGCCATATTATAGGCGGTTGTTTACTATCAGCCCCTACCGCTGGGCAGGTTCGAATAACTCAATCAGGTT
>JAATVR010000791.1 GCA_014523665.1 Nitrososphaerales archaeon TH526 | reverse complement strand
TTGCTATATCAAGCTGCGTTATTTTTTCACCAGCCTTGAAGGATGAAATATAAAGCACTGTTGCTGCGAAACTCATTGGATTTTTTCCAGCAGATATTTTACTATTAATTATTTCTGTCATCATATTCATTGCTAGACGTGTTATTTTCTCCGACAGCTCAGCCTTATTTGCAATTTTGACAATACATTTCATGGGATCGGCCATAGGTACTATAAGGTCAAGCTCGCTTATCAGCAGTCTACAACATAGTGCTATGTTCTTACGTTTCGTATTACTAATTGCAGCTATTTCCTTGAGAGTTCTAGGTGTCCCAATCTCTCTGCATGCGATGTATATAGCTGCAGCGACCATTCCTGAAGTTGTTCTACCACGCACCAATCCTCTTTCCTCTGCTTTCCTATAGATATATGCAGTTTGCTCAATTATCGTATCTGAGAGCCTAAGCTTATCTTTTAATGCATAAAGCTGAGAGAAAGCTTGAAATAGATTTCTATTAAGTGGACTATCGTGAATTATTCTATAATCCCATGTTCTTAATCTCTTGTATGTCGAATACATTGCAGTATCTAATTTCTGTCCACTAGCGTCTCTGCCTGTTTTTGAAATTAGTGTAGCAAGGCCTTTATCGTGTATAGCTAGAGAAGTTGGAGCTCCGGTTCTTGCTCTTTTATTCTGTTCTTCGGCTGTAAATGCACGCCACTCAGGATTACGAATGTTCTCAGACTTATCAGTTATAACTGTACCACAATTACTACAAACAACCTCGCCTGATTCAGAATCAGTAATTATATCTGTGTAACCGTTCCGACAGACAAAACAAGTGACTGAGTTTGTTGTTATCATTTTTTTGTTGTTGTTTAGGGTTTTTTCAACTTTTATTGCCGCATTAGTAGTATGTGGAACCATATCAGGCAATTTAAACCACCTGAATAGAATGGATGTTAGTATTAGATAATCGCGGGTTATCTGCAACTACAGCTTGCGAAGGTAGTCGCGTTCTACAAAATATAAGAAGAATAAAAAGAACAACTTTATGAAATAGTAACTGCGCTGAAGACTTAGCATCGCTATGGGAATGGAAGCAATAAAGGCTCGTTGCCAGTTTCATCTCCACCACTATCACCTGCTTCTTCGTTATTGGTTTCTTTCCCGCTCTCTCCATCAGCATCGCGATTGTCCCCAAGGTTATCTCTATTTTTAGCATCGGTATCATCATTGTTTTCACGTTTTCGTCACGTTCAATATCATTGAGATCGACATCAGTTGGTAAGATAGAAGTATTAGAGGGGTTTCAGCACTTTTTTGCTCTAAATCACTATTGATTACAGAATTAGGAGTAGACGATGTTGGTTAGATTAGCAAGCAATTCACATGAGTCAGTGCTTCCAGTGCTTCCATAGCTTTCAGTTGGCAAATACACAGACAAAGAAAATAATGGGATAATAGAAAATAGATTAAATATTAGCACTGAATTACGTGGATAATATGTTATAATCATACTCAGGACGTATGCCACTTTAGTTAGTTAGACTGCCTATGGCAGTAGACGCCAAGCGTGGTACTGTACTCTTGCTTCCTGGTTGCTATTCTTGTCGTTGTCGCTTTGTCTTATGAACTCTGTAAAGTTTGTATAATCCATTATGCTGTTACAGTAAATGCAAATCCATCTCATAGGTAAGAACTAATACTACTACGCAACCATTGTTTATATAACATTATTCTATAGTTCTGCATCAATCTTACGCTGCTAAGAAAAATGACGGTATTCGTCCTTGAATATGTACTGCCAAAGGCTTTTGAATGGACCGATTTTGGTTGTCAACTAAGAACCCATCCGAAAAGTAGTTGAGTTTTATTGAGTTATAAAACTCAAAAGCTCAAAAGCTCAAAAGCTGTACTATACATTCCCTGAGTTGTATTGATATCAGAGGTTACTGGAGTTGATTCCTCGTACTGCATACCTGCTGTTGTATGGGATAGGATCATCGCATTGCTATCTTTACCATCAAGGAGGAAGAAGAAGACTGGTCGTCCAAGAATGGATGACAGGAAGGCTATGAGTGCTATTTTCTACGTACTACGTACAGGCTGTCAGTGGAATGCTCTACCTAGGAGTCTTGGTGCTTCAAGTACAGTACATGACAGATTCCAGGAATGGAGAAAGGCTGGTGTTTTCAAGCGAATGTGGATCGATGGATTGGCTAAGTACGATAAAAAAACGGGGATCGATTGGAAATGGCAGGCTATGGATGGTGTTATTACAAAAGCACCCCTTGGGGGAAAAAAGCACAGGACCAAATCCCACAGACAGAGCTAAATCAGGTACAAAACGCAGTATTCTGGTAGATGGTAAAGGAGTACCACTTGGTGTATCTGTAGATGGTGCTAACAGACACGATATGAAAATGAGCAAAGCAACCATTCAGAGTATAGTAATCTATAGACCTGAACCAACGATCAGGTCAAAGCAGCACATGTGTCTTGACAAGGGTTATGACTTTCCTGAAGTATACGAATTACTGGAAGAGTATGGTTACACAATTCACATCAGATTAAGAGGAGAGAAAAGTAGAGCTAAACATTGGATTGTTGAAAGAACCCATTCTTGGATGAACAGATTTAGACGGTTGTTAATTAGATGGGAAAAGAGAATAGAGAACTATGTCGGAATGCTACATTTTGCTTGTGCATGGATCACATATAGAAGAAGCGGACTTTTCGCATAGGCTCTTAGGTGAGGTATAACAAAGGTAGCTATGAACATGAATAGAATTGTTAGGGATACCAAAAAACCATGAAGGCATTTCTAATAACAGATCGACTAAAATCATTCGGCTTATTTTTTCTCATCCAATGTGGTAAGTCACTGGGTTC
>JAATVR010000790.1 GCA_014523665.1 Nitrososphaerales archaeon TH526 | reverse complement strand
AAGGAGTGCACAGTGGCTCTTCTATTAGAATACACTACTAAACCAATTGCGTCTGAGAATTCTTCAGCTTCTGGTCTTTTGAGCTCAGCTCTGAGAAACTTTTCGCGGTCAATTATGTACATGCCGTAGGGAGAGCTATTCCCATCGAGTATTCTGATATCTGACGCGTTCTCCGATATTTTTTTCTGAATCTCTGTATTCTCATCGGATAACTGACAGATAATCTTTACATTCGCTCCATTCTGCGATGCCTTTACAAGGCAATCAATTATACCTAGCCTTTCAATCCTCACCAGAGCCTTATCGTTAGGGAGGAAGATTAGGGCTTCTCTTTTTGTAGAGTTTATCATATCGACAAGAATCTGACTTGCTTTTTCATTGTCCGTGATAACCTCATAAAATTCAACTTCGGTTCCTTCTTCAATCTCTCGTATCCGCTGCTCTGCGGGAATCGTTTTACTCCATAAGGTTTCAAAAACGTATTTTTGATGCTCGATGACTTCTTTAACATTGCTATAGATAATTTGTGCCGCTGATTTTCCTGTTTCATGAAAAGTGGCAGGAGCAAGATACTCTGTTTCACTAATGTAAAAGTTTCCTTTAATTCCATCTAAATGTCGAAGCTCGTCAACTATCATCATCATCTGCTTGCAATAAGAGATGTTATCCTTGGTAATTTCAGTGACATATCTCAGTTTAACACTTCTCTTTTTTGCATCCAGAAAAGCTTCCCTTAATACCTGAATGTCAATTGCCAATGATGGACGAGTATAGTCAACGCAGGCATCAATTTTACCATCAGTCCTATTTAGGAACTGTAACAGCGTATCCATAACTGTATCAACTCCATATAAAACCTCAGTGCCCTCCCTAATCGTTTTATGGGAACTCGAAAGTGTCACCAAAGTACTATATATAATTGGCTATATAAGGTGCTTTAGTACAAATATCTCCCTTCTACCCAACAATCTTTGCCTTCATCTGAAGAATCCATAGGATAATCTAATCTAGGACCTCCTGCGTATACGTTAAGTGTAATATTCTTCAATTCATCCTGCACTGATGGAGAACTGTCTTTTCTGAATAATACGATGGCTGTCTATATAATGAATACGCTAAAAGTTCAGAGACATGTTAACTTCAATTCGATTCCAAGAATCTTATAATCAAAGGAATTTACAATACTTATTGTTGTCGGCACTAATCTTTAATTCAGGAAAGATAGTTATAGCCGGATCTAGGTCAGAACTAGTGCTCTATGATACGGCAAAAGAATTAAGAGTTGCACTCATAAAGTTTATCTGTGATTAAGAAAGGTGATTTTAGAATATGCTTGACAAGTCTAATAATAGTCTGATAATCTATATGCTTACGGAAATGGATTCAATTCGAAGAAAAAGCCAGAACATGTCTCTTAGAGGTCTGGATTATACAGATAAGGAGGAGGATACCAATTCAGCAAGTTCAAGTAATAATAGTGAATCAAGTTCAGCATCGACATCCTCAGCTTCTGTTGAAAACACCGACGAGAATATTATCATCATATGCCCTGAAAGTGGCGTACGTGTAAAATAGACCCATAAATAAGTTGGGTAAGAGGCCTCAAATGGTCTCGTCTTGGCCTTAGCCAAAAATTTTTAATGTGCTTTCTCCTTGACTAGTGAGAATAACATTGCTCTGTCTGCCTTTATATTCTACTTCTACCAGTGGATTATCTAAACTAACCACAGTCATAAAGAAAACAAAGACTAGTCTCCTATTTTAAAATCATTTCTAACATTCTCTTCTTCATATTTTAATTCTCTACCAGTCTCTTGTCCAAAATATTTGGTTATCCCATACATATCAAATTCAAAGAATGTTGATTTTCCATTAGTGTCTCTATGTGTTCTCTCTTCTTCCGTTTTATATTGCATACCTTTTGTCATTTCGATTAAGTGTGTATTAATTTGTTTTTTAATAACAAAATCTGCAATACTCATAATTTTAAGTTCAATTGCTGGATAAATGTAGAATGTCTTAAAGACTGGATTTTTGTTATACACGTCTTCTATTAATTTAGTATGAATAGATAATAATGAAAGTCTTGGTTTACAATCCAAGTATCCATTGCACATAATTGCTGCCATTTGTTTCTTATCTTCAAGTATGCATGCTAAGCATTTTTTAATTACAATAAATCTTGATGCTCTATGTTTTTCTCTTAAGAAGTCGAGTAGGCACTCATTGTACAAGTCATGCATTTGTTCTTTAATTTCTTGTAATGTTATTTCCTTTTGTTTAAGAATATTATCCAGACGATAATCTCTTCTTTTCCATTCTCTTGCAGGCTTTCCTAATCTTATTTGTATCTCTTTATCGATTATTTTACTTATGTGTGTGTCAATATGATTGCCTAATGTAGTTTTGATCATTTTATTTCCTTCCCTCTCCAGGGAACGGATTTTCTTCTTTCATCTTATTCAACTTCTACTTTTCTCCACAAGCTTTTTACTCTCTTGCTTACATACCAACAACGTGGACATTTCATTGGTTT
>JAATVR010000789.1 GCA_014523665.1 Nitrososphaerales archaeon TH526 | reverse complement strand
TTTTGAGCTTCAACATAATCTTCTACCATTTTTCCAGTGGATTGTAAGACTTGCTCTTGATAGTTAGTAACTACATGGGTAAATTGTGGAATTTGAGTTCTCGCTTCATCTATTGATTTATTTACATTCTCTTTTGTCTCATCTAATGATCTGTGCAATGTGTGTTGAAAGTCTTGTGCTACTACGTGTTGTGATTGCTCTCTTGTTGACATGTTAATATCTTGTCATGACAGTTATATATACATTGGCAATTTATGGTATTAGTCACCATTTAATACCATAGAATTACATCAATAATTAAGACCGCATACCCCAGGCTATACCAGATGATGAAATTAACGCCACAATGCACGGCACATAAGGTAGGATGACCAGAGATTCTGTCTAATCAGATGAGCCTGCTGGCCGTCTTATCTAATCATAATGATCCATAACAAACCATATTAGTATTAGACATTTTCTATATATCCTGAAATTGTGGTAAGAGATAGAACGGCTAGGAAGAGATTAGGTATCAAGTCCTAGCCGTCTACCATGGGTTCGCCATGCCTTGGTCGGACCAACCAAGACATAAGTTACGGCAGGCCGAATTCACAAAATGGGCATTTAAGCTTTGTAGAAGGTAGGGACGACCAAGAATTTGTGCCGATATGCTGGCCGTCACTACCTTCACCTTGTGCAGGTTTGCGACATGCAGTATCACCGACATTTAAACATACAAGACTTTCCGGCTTTTTTGGTGGATTGTTTGTCCGTAATAGTAGTTTAAGGTACTGATCTTACGATCTTTCTAAATCTTTCTTTCCTAGTTTTAGTATCATCTAGAATTTTCCAAAAAGTTGGCTTTAGTTTAGGTGGAAGAGCATCGAGATGTTGTTCGATAGCCCAACCCAATGCTTCAGCATAATTTGATTCGATGATAAAACCAGTATGTTGTTCATTTAGTTTTATCCGATTGCGAGCTAGATCATTACACATCTCATACGCTGCTTTACCTATTCTTTCGACCCATTCATGATCATGGGTGATGTCTATCTCAATATTTCTCTTGTCCACATTTACATGCATAATAGGACTCTATCAAAATGATGAATAACAATTTCCATTCTCACGGATCAAGTCCCCCTTTAGAACGCCTCATCGGCTTACTGCTCCCCCATCGACTATCAACATGTGACCTAAGACAAAAGATGCATTGTCAGATAGTAGCCAGACCTCTGACATTTGTGTTCATGATCTGATCGAACTTTTCCGTGGTCTGATCTAAAAATGGTGTCATTATTTCTTCCATTCCAGCATTGTTAAATGCATAATCAAGCCTGCCGTATTTATTAACGGTCTTCTCTACCAATGACCTGACATCATCTTCATTTGCAACATCGGTTTTCACAAACATGCCATCACTCCCAGCGTCTTTAACCAGGCGTACAGTTTCTTCTCCCTCGTTAATACGTCTGGCAGCTATCGAAATCTTAACTCCCTGTTTTGCAAGAGCTATGGCGGTTGCTCTTCCGATACCTGAACTGCCACCTGTTACAATCACAACTTTTTGATCCTCGAGTGAGATCATCGATGTGGATTGCACCATATCGTTTATAGTGATTTCAACTTACTCACTCTATTTGTTAACTATTTCCATTCAAAGCCAGCTTTTATTTCTCTTTCCCATGACATGTCTTGTTTTTCTAAACCGTAAAATTTGATATCCGCTGGTCCGGGATAACCGGGTAAGTTTGGGTGTCTGGTTACGATGTGATGTTCATACCCGTCGACCGAGTCAAAGTCTTTACTATCACAATAATAACACCGTGATGGAATGCTGCTCATCACCTATAAACACCTAGCCATCATAAATAACTGAATTGATTCTGTCTGTTAATCAGAATTATCAACCAAGTGACTTTGTATCAACAACAAACCGGTACCGAACGTCGCTATTAACAACCCGAGGATAAGCCTCATTCACCTCTTGAATTGAAATAAGTTCGATGTCGCTGGAAATATTGTGTTTACTACAAAAATCAAGCATCTGCTGAGTCTCTTTTATTCCACCTATACCAGAGCCTGCTAGACTACGACGAGCATTGATAAGTGGAGAGGCGCTAAGCGGCGTTTCTTTCTTCGGAAGTCCAACTACGATCATAGTCCCGTCGAGGGCTAACAAATTAAGGTAACGATTCCAATCAATCTCAACTGAAAGCGTGTTAAGGATCAGATCAAAATATCCTTGAAGCTCCTCAAAGCTTTCATGACCGGTTGGCAATGAAGTAGAGACAGCATAAAATTTATCTGCTCCCATCTCCTTGGCTTCGTCTTGCTTTCTTATAGAGTGACTTAGTACACTGACTTCTGCGCCTAATGCATGTGCGATCTTGACTCCCATGTGACCTAACCCATCTAGACCGATTATGCCAACTTTCTTTCCGGGACCAGCTTTCCAATGCAGCAGAGGAGAATACATGGTAATACCGGCGCAGAGAAGTGGTGCTGCACAATCCATTGGGAGATTATCAGGTATACGAAGGACATAGTTTTCATCAACTACGATTTTATTTGAATAGCCTCCTTGGGTTCGGGTTTGTCCATCTCTTTCGATTCCGTTATAAGTCATGGTCGGTCCTTCTATACAGTATTGTTCCAAACCGTTTACACAATGACTGCACTGACGACATGAATCAACTAAACAACCGACCCCTACTCTGTCACCCAATTTATAACGTGATACTTTCGCGCCCACTTTCGCCACTATACCTACTATTTCATGTCCTGGAACCATAGGAAATATTGATCCTCCCCATTCATCATTCACCTGGTGTACATCTGTATGGCAAATCCCACAATACTGAATGTCAACTACAACGTCATGATTACGCGGATCCCTTCTTTCGAAAGAGTATTGACGAAGAGGTGCTTTTGCCTGCTGAGCTGCGTATCCCTGTGCTTGGATCATTTTTAACTAGATCATTCAGGCCAGTTAAGAACGTAATCTATGGAAATTAAAAACTTCTAACAGATCGTTGAATGATTTTAGCCGATTTGTTGTTATAAATCCATCAGATTTTCTTGGTATCCATCACAATTCTATCTATAATTATAGCGATTTTGATACATCAGTTGCATCAGTTGACATGTTCAAGTCCTCACCCATGCTTTAGAATTCGACTGAGTTTCGGTCATCATTACATGACTGCTGTCACAGGAATGGGATATCACCATAATTTGTTCAGAAATCATGTTTCTACCATCTAGATGGTAGCCATTTTTCGTAGAAGGTCCTCGACGCGAGAGCGTCTATATTCAATCAGGATATCTTATAGTAAATATCAAGCATCCATACATAGATAAATCGAAAACTAATTGCGATAGAATATAAAATCGTCCTAAAAAAATGGATTATGACGGAAGATTTGGCGTTATCTTCCCCACAATTTCTCCTAATGGCACATCTGTTGTTTGAACTCGAACATATGCATTTCCGTCAAGAATCAACTTCACCAAGCCTGACATTTGATTTATGTCCAACCTTCCAGTGAAATCAGAAGCTGTAAAGTTACCTTCAACTAGCGTTCCGCTTATTGG
>JAATVR010000788.1 GCA_014523665.1 Nitrososphaerales archaeon TH526 | reverse complement strand
TCGGTAGACATATTCGTAATCCTAGCCTAGTAGAAGTTTTTCTAAGCAAATCGTAGATTGTTAGTACTATTCATTGATATTTGTGATGCTTTCACATAAATATTTTTTTTACTCAGTAATTTGAATTCGTAGACTCTACTGACTCTGAGACAATTTTTTGGATATTCTCTCCAATGCCTCCTCAGTCCCCTTATGAATATGCTTTGTAATCATCCCAGAAAATAATTTATAGAAACCAGATAAATTAATTTTCCAATGGACAGTTACTGTGGTGGTATTGTTATTAGCAGATATGAGCGTTATTGTCTTTGTTCCTCTAATAGGACCACTAAGTATCCTTATATTGATTCTTTTTTTAGGATCCAATTGAACAATCTCCCTACACACGGAATTCTTAAATGCAATCACAACATCTCTTTCGACAGTATTTCCATTCTTGTTAATATTTCTAATAGACTTGGTGCCATGCCAGAATTCAGGTTCCCTATCGAGGTCTCCTACAATATCCCACACCTTATCAAGAGGAGCAACTAATTCTTTGCTTAGCTCTAAAGCTGCCATTAGTAGATTTGTTCGAGCATCGTCCTTAAATATTTTTAATTACATGGCATATGAAGATTTGTTTCATTTCACCTGATATTTCGTAAAAGTCCCTCTATAATAGAATGTGGAACACGATGTGTCCATTTGATGTTTCTATTTATCTAAGGCAAATTCAAAAAAAAATTGCGTGCGTTAATATCCTTAATTAGATGATTATTCTGATAATTCCAAGATTTAAGTTTTCTACTATGCAAGGAGAAATAATGCGAAACAGCAAATAATTATGAAAACGGGCTCTTTCTACTTTCCACCTACTTCAATAATCCCCAGCTTACTTTGTTGAAAGCATCAATTTTTACAAAAGGGGCTTCTCCTTCTTCCCATGGCTCTTTTCTTACCCATTCAAATTTTCTATTAAATATTTGATATAGCCTCTTAAATTCCTCTCCTCTTTCAATGAAAACAGCTTTGCCTTGTATTACGATACCCATGTTCCTTCCAGAAAGATCATAGACATCAACAACTACCGAAATATTCTTATTGATTTTCAGATTCTTATATTTTCTTGTTCCATAATCTGTTACGAAGATAATATTTTCATTTTCATACACATATGTGACTGGTACAACATGTGGTATGTCATTGTGAGAAGTGGATACCCTACAAACTTCATTTTGCGACAAAAAATTATGCTCTTTTTGAGTGACTTTCACTTTGCTGCGATTACTAAAGTTATCCATATTCAAATTACCAAACTGTTAGTACTCAAACGCGCTATAAACGTACCACGAAGGTTTCTAATGTCCTTTTTTTATATTGTCAATTTCTTTACCTTGATTTTATGATTAGTTGTTGAGGCTTAGAGGCTAAAAAGGGTGTAAAGGAATTATATTCTGAATAGGAATATTCTGGGATAGTCAGGGATGATCCGTCAATATAATGTAAAAACATTCTTTAATTTGGTGGAACTCGTAATATACTAAAATTTCAATAGAATAGAAGACCACATCACCTTTTTGAATATTTACGGGAAAATACTTAAGTGTCATATCAATTAGAAATATGTCGGTGATAGCGTATTTCAAATAATAGTAGTAATAATGACAACTATGATGGCAAGGGCACTGTCCCTAATGGTTCAACTGAATCGACTGATGCTTCTAGTAAGGGATCCAGAGGGGCAACCTTAAAGGTTGCAGAATCAGAGCAACGTGACGTCGGAAGAAAAATTGCACGTGTGGATCCCAAAGTAGCAGAGCAACTAAATATTACAAGTGGAGATGCATTAGAACTATCATCACTTGGAAAGAAAACAACTGTGCTAAGCTGGCCTGCACGAAGTACCGATAGAGGCAACGGCTTGATCCGTATAGATGGCTACGCACGGAATAGGCTGGATGTTGGCATTAACGATCAGATTGAAGTTAAAAAAGTACAATCAAAGGAAGCAAAGAGTATAACCTTCGCCCCTACTGAACCACTGAGAATTGTCGGAGCAGAAGAATATCTTGCAGAGTATCTTAATGGACAATTGATGACAAAGGGTGATACAATACCCTTGAGTGTTATGGGTCAAAGAATTGATCTAGTAGTGATTGCTACGAATCCATCTGGGCCGGTGATAGTTACTCCATCTACAAAGATTACCGTCTCTGAAGAGAGTGCAAAGGCAGTGCAAGTATCAAAGGAAGGTGGTGCCCCCTCCATCACGTATGAGGATATAGGAGGGTTGGGAAACGCAGTTGGCCGAGTCAGAGAGATGATAGAGCTTCCTTTAAGGCATCCAGAATTATTCAAGAGACTGGGAGTAGAAGCACCTAAAGGTGTACTATTGCATGGTCCACCTGGAACTGGAAAGACCTTGTTGGCCAAGGCAGTCGCCAATGAAACAAATGCTAATTTCTATACTATTGGAGGTCCAGAAATAATGAGTAAATATTATGGAGAGTCTGAAGAGAAATTACGAAATGTATTTCAACAGGCTGAAAAGAATGCACCCTCAATTATTTTCATAGATGAAATAGATTCAATTGCTCCAAAACGAGCAGAAGTAACAGGAGAAGTCGAGAGGAGAATCGTAGCTCAACTACTCTCTCTAATGGACGGTATGGCGACGAGGGGAAAAGTAGTAGTCATAGGGGCGACAAACAGAGTTAATGCTGTTGATGAGGCTCTCCGGCGTCCAGGCAGGTTTGATAGGGAAATAGAGATCGGTGTACCAGATCGAAAAGGCAGATTAGAAATATTACTGATACACACAAGAGGGATGCCTCTTGCAAAAGATGTAAAGTTAGAAAAGCTGGCAGATATTTCCCACGGATATGTGGGAGCTGACCTGCAGGCCTTGACAAGGGAGGCAGGTCTTGGGGCGCTAAGACGAGTCCTGCCTGAGGTTGATTTAACTTCTGAAAGCATACCTGCAGAGACATTAAAGAAAATCATTGTTACCATGCAGGATTTCATGGATGTTGTCAGGGAAATGGAACCATCGGCGATGAGGGAAGTATTCGTAGAGGTCCCTGATGTGAAATGGGATGATATCGGCGGATTATCATCAATAAAACAGGAATTGCAGGAAGCAGTAGAATGGCCACTAAAATATCAGGGCATATTTACCTATGCTGACGCCACACCACCAAAGGGAATCCTGCTTTACGGTCCTCCTGGAACGGGTAAGACTTTGATGGCCAAGGCAGCAGCAAATGAGAGCGAAGCTAATTTCATCAGCATTAAGGGTCCAGAGCTTATTTCAAAATGGGTCGGTGAGTCAGAGAAAGGAGTTCGCGAGGTGTTCCGAAAAGCAAGACAAGCTGCTCCATGTATCATCTTTTTCGATGAAATAGATGCCATCGCCCCAAAACGAGGAGGCGGCTTTGGAGACTCCCACGTAACTGAGAGGCTAATAAGCCAACTACTGACAGAATTAGATGGACTTGAGGTGTTGACCAACGTCATTGTCATTGGTGCAACAAATCGTCCAGATATTATAGATGCAGCCGTGCTAAGGCCAGGTAGGTTCGATAGGTTGCTTTATGTCCCCTCACCAGATCGAGAATCTAGAGTTCAAATAATAAAGATTCATACAAATAAAAAACCTCTGGCAGACGATGTTGATATTGAAAAGTTATCTGATCTTACAGATAGATATACAGGAGCTGATATTTCGTCTTTAGCATCTGCAGCAGTCATGCTAGCACTGCGAGAACATATATCAAAATACAAAGATCCTAAAGATGCAGATACAAATGTGAAGGAACTCAAAATACATATGAGGCATTTTGAAGAGGCTGTCAAGAAGATTAGGCCGTTATCATCGCAGGAATTGAATATGTATAAAAGTATCTCTGAACAATTTGGAAGACCCAACCTCGACACTCCTCCCACGGAGAGCGTAGGCACTGGTTAACCATTTAAGTAAGGAGAATTAAGCGACCGATCGTCGTCGTCTTTTTTTTCAATTCTGCCCGCCTAAGTCAGGCATTAAGAATGTTGAAAGCACTTACAATTGGATAAGATCAAAGATTGGCATTTGAGCATACTCTTCTCTGAAATTACGGGTTCAAACACAATAAATTGGGTAGCTAAGTTTCTGATTTTTTCATTCTGATCTGAGTGTGATCTTCATGTTAGAAGAAATTACGTGTGAAATAGGAAATAACATAATGTCCAGATCACTTGAAGAAACTCATACGAGCTCCTATTCGGTCTCCGTAGACAGTCATACGTAAACTTTACAATATTTCAGATAGTTGAGAAAGATTTTTCAATTAGCTGTTTACCATGCATGCATTTTCTGTTTTCGAT
>JAATVR010000787.1 GCA_014523665.1 Nitrososphaerales archaeon TH526 | reverse complement strand
CATTATAATGCTCTTTATCGCTTAAAAAGACTTCGTGTTTATCATTGCATGATAGCTTTGCTTTTTATATCATCGGTCATTATAGTTTATGTGGATAATTGCAAGCATTGGGGATGCATTGTAGGAACAAATACCTGTGCTGGTTGTGGCACAATTATCTGTAAACTTTGCTTGAAAGAACTAGTAGATTGTAAGTGTGATGATAAGGATTATTGTTGCAATCAATGATAAGATTATAACAACTACCTACTAGATTTTTCTCATTACCTTAGAATAAAAAAGTTTCAATGACTTCTCATTCAACCCGATGAACTGAAAGATAAAATGTGTCACTCCTAGGTCGAGATATTCATGGATACCTTTTAGGATCCTTTCAGGAACTCCGATTGTAATACCACCAACAAGATCTTTGAGATATTGCTCTGCAGTCTTATCTTTTCTTTTATATTGCTCTATAATCTTATTCACTTCTTCTTCTGAATCCCTAACAATACAAGGTAATACAACAGAATATTGAATATCTTTGTGATGATTTGTGCCTATGTTACTTTCAAGAGATTTACAATATTCATTCAAAAGAGAAATTTTTCTTTTTATGTCACTAGGCGATCCAAAGAAAAGGTTGTATCTATCTGCATGCTTTGCTGCCACCTTTAACAGATATTTTTCGCCAGAACCTCCAATCATGATAATAGGATGAGGTTTTTGAATTGGCTTTGGATTGCATATTGCATCTTTTAGCTTATAGTATTTACCTTCAAAGGAAGATGATCTTTCATTACTCCACATCGCCTTGATAATTGTTATTGCTTCATCCAATTGGTTAATCCGTGTAGCGTGGGGTGGAAAATCATATCCATAGGCTTCATATTCCCGTCCATACCACCCTGCTCCTATTCCCAATTCTGATCTACCATGACTAATAACATCTAAAGTAGAGGTTATTTTTGCCAAAAGAGATGGATTACGATATGAATTACAAGTCACTATCTGTCCTATCTTTATCCTTTTTGTGATTGCTGATAATGATGATAGTAAAGTAAGGCATTCAAAAATGTTCTTGTTTACATCATTTTTGTAATATGGAATTAAATGATCATATGCATAAATCGAATCAAATCCGATATTATCAGCCTCAATCGATATAGATTTTGAGAATTCATACTGCTTAACTGGGTCGTTTTCTTGCTGTAATGGTAGATCTCCTCCTCTCCATCCTTGCGGGATAGTAAGTCCGAACTGTACTTTATTTTCTGGGAATTGATTCACTTTTATGTACTCTATATTACTGTTATCGATTCATTATAAATTAATCTCGAATTTAATTAAAGAACCTGTGTTGGCTGCTGGTTGCATCACCTAACGCTGGAGTCCGTGATCGGAATTAAAGTTTCAAAATACGCCATATAACATGTTCATAATGTCGTGCTATAACGACAATCGAATTAGTACTCGTTCAGGTACATCGAACTCTATGAATATATGACGTACTTTTTCCAAGTGGACTACTATACTCTCTCCCTTATAACGAGGTATCACATTACTTTTATGATCTTTTAGATCAACGTATACTGCGTTTCGTGATGCCCTATCAGAATGTATGTATAAAAATAGGTTCCAGGTTTGGATATTATAGTACAGGGGTAAAGTATTGCAGCAGATGTGAAGTATATCTGTTTCATGAAGAATATATCTGTCCATGTTGTAAGTGTCCTCTACGAACTTCACCAAATTATGGAAGAGGCAGGGAAAAACTACGTAGAAAGCAAACAATACAATAAATTGGTTCAAATATCATTAATTAACTGGGGATCTTCCAAAAATTATATGTATAGTAAATATTTTAAATTCCAATACTAATTATCAAATGGTCTGAGAATTGAAGTTTGAAAAGATAATTGAAACATGCATTTATTCTACCGATTTGAATGTTATGAAGGATTTTTACGTGAATCGTTTAGGGCTTGATCTCATCTCGGAGGAAGAAGGAAGACATGTATTCTTGAAAGCTGGAAAAAGTATGCTTTTAGTATTCAACCCTGAAAATACAAGATTAGCTGCCAATAGTATCTTTCCAATACATGGTGTCATAACTCCTCCTTCATCTATCCATTTTGCTCTAGAAATAGAACAAGTAGACTATGAAGCCGCAAAGAATATTCTAATTAAGAATGGCATTCCTATTGAGAAAGAAATAAGTTGGGGTAGCGGAGGTAAGTCGACCTATTTCAGAGATCCTGTAGGCAATTTGGTAGAAATTGTTACCAAAGGTCAATGGCCAGTACAAGATTAAGGCTATCAAGTTCGATTTGTCCGGAATCAATTTGGTTTCTCAATACTTAATTTATGAATATATCAAAGGTGTACACGACTAAGCTCTAACATTAATGTTCAAAAATACAGAAAGAGTTTTACATTACCTACCAATTTGCAAGAGTTTTACTTACCAAATTGAGATTTAATGCGCATATTCATAAAAGGTTCTAAACTTGTAGAAAATGCAGAGAACAGTTTCAAACCTGTCTGGATTGATAGCAATCCTACCACCCTCGCTCTCTAGTATCATTTTGCGATGTTCATTAAATGCATCTGCAATGCGGATTTTGTTTACTCATCTACCTTTGCACTGGTTCTAGTGGAAACGGGTTATCTGTGGCAAGATTGGTTTGTCTCCCTAAAGGAAAATGATAGTTGAGGAGATTTTTGAATTCTAGGAACCCATCTTCTGGGCCTCTTAACTTGGTATAAGTCTCTTGCAATGTAAGTGCACCATTAGCAATAATATCTTTCCATTTAATATTAAGTTGGGAATTCAAATAATTCAAGAAGAGGACGGAACAACCTAATGCTGCGAGGTTCTCATACGCAGGCTTGTTAAAATTGATAAAATTTTGTCGATTTTTTGAGTCAAGCCAATATCGAGCAGTTGCGTAGCGAGCACTTTCATTTGGATACATGTGAGCTGCAATGACCCTAGAGAGAGCTTCTCCATTTGTGTTCTCACATTCCCAGCCAAGTGACACTGCGGCTGAGAAAACCTCCACAATCTGGGATATTGCCAGAGAGCGTATAAGATTCAAATTTGCATTGGCTTCATTTGTAATATCAACATAAATATCAGTTCCCTCGCAGCCGTAATGATATGCTGGCATAGTTCCTTCTCCTCTCGGCGGGATGTGAGCGATTATAAAATTAAACGGAAGGTTTGGAGGAGTAATACCTCCGAAATAGCCTGCGACTTTGCTGTAGTCTGATTCGCAAGATCTCAAAAAAGCTTTGGCGATATTTGCACCTGCGGAAGTCAAAGATATTTCATAGTATACTCTGAAATGCTCCGTTTCATCATGATACTTGACTTCATAATCAAACAAGTATTTGTCACTAACACCAGCTGCTTGTTTTCTGAAGAGTGTCGTGGTACTCGATGCTCTCCTAAGAGGTTCCATGTTTTTTATATGTGAAAGTACTAAAAGTGCTCCTGAATCAAGAAATTTTCTCAAGGGAAAATTTTCCTTAAATAAGGAAGGATATTCATCTAGGATATCTCTTATCACATGGTTTGATTTTTTGATTGTATCGATTTCATTATCATCAATTGCTTTAGCCTTAAAGAGATCGGCCAAGTCATCGATAAATACAACAATTCTGAATTTATCAGCCCCTTCTCTACTGCTCCTAAGTTTTTTAAGCGCAAGTTTCAGATGATCTGTAGGATGAGAGTAGTAATTAATGGTCTTTCCATCTACTTCGACTGATCCACCAGCTCTCAATGACTTAATAAATGTGCTTAGGTTTGTCTCCACAGACCCATACTTTCCCAACCCTGCATTGAACTTAGAGGATTCTATAAACGCAATGGTTGTCCTTTTAACACCGTCCTTAATAATTTGCCAATTGCCTTCACGCTGACTGTTTTTTATTTCTGTCTCCAATAACTTAAGTAAGGGCACAAGGGCTAAATTTTCATCTCTCTCATATTTCCATGCATCGAACCATATTGTTAGAACTTCAGGGTTCGTTTCAGTTTCATTAAGTTCCTTTCTAATCATCTGCATCAAAGTAGTTTTGCCTGTTCCCCAATCTCCAAATATTCCTATAGAAAATAGAGGAGGTGAATTTAGTATTATGTTTGAAAATACCTCGCTATACTGAGGAAAATCTAAAGCTACTCTTTGAGCAGGTTCATCAGTGATTATCTTTATAGCGTATTTGTCTAATGGTTTTTTCTCGTATTTACGTTTCTGTTTATCTTCTGCTTTCGTGTCGTTAATATGTCTGATAAAACTGTTTATCTTTTCCCTCCAAGCTACTAATTCCATAGGCCAATCGGTCAGAGAATAAATGAACCTCTATGCTATAAAATTTTAGGTAGGTCATTCTTGAATTATTAATGAATGAACTGGAAAGCTATTCATTAATTGATTAATCTATGATCAGTATCGCGATGAGATGCCGAATCATCATCTCTATACGAAGTACCGTACCGTACACAACATGAAATGTCTGTCGATAGCGGTGGCTGATAGCAATTATTCTCCTTATTAACTCTGTTCTCCTTCTCTGCTAGCAATAGAAGAGGTGTCAAATATATCAAATGAATCAATCATTTCTTGAACAGTAGGTAGGTCTAAATGATAATTTGATGGGTCCACAGAATATGTGAGTCTGTAAAGCGTTTCATGAATGACCGCTCCAACCTCCATAACCAGTAACTTCCCATAAATAGGATTTGAATAAGTAAGTACCAATTGGTAGGCAGGATTGCCTGCAAGGGTAGTCTTTGCACTTGAATTAATTAGTGTGAAATCTGGATTGACTGCATAAGAACTAATTATTTTATTAACTAATTCATCTTCTGTCGAAGACGTATTCTCAATTGTTACAGCAAATTCTCCATTGTATGTGTTAGGAGTATTTTGTGTTGTGTTAGCGGGATAAAAATGAACTGTATTATCAAAAGGATAACCATCTGTTGCATACCAATTAAATGGATAACTCAATTTAAACCCAAAAGTAGAATTTTGATATGTCTGAAAACCAGCTATTTCAGATGCATTTGGTAGCTGATTTGTGATAGGTACTTCCGAAGATTCATTTACCGTCTGGTTTAATTCAAATACTTGTATACGAGCATTACCAGAATCAGCTACATACACATTGCCTGAATCATAGGGATTAATCCCAATACCTGTTGGATAGTTGAATTGTCCATCTTCCGTACCTAAAGAGCCCCATTTTGTTATAAAGTTACCATTGCTGTCAAACTTTTGTATACGATCATTATTGGCATCAGCTACGTACACACTGCCTGAATCATAAGGATCAAATGCAATACCAATTGGATAGTTGAATTGGTCATCTCCCGAACCAAAAGAGCCCCATTTTGTTATAAAGTTACCATTGCTGTCAAACTTTTGTATACGATCATTATTGGCATCAGCTATGTACACATTGCCTGAAGAAGATTCAACTGCAATGTCGCTAGGATTGCTTAACTGTCCGTCTCCAGAACCTTCAGTGCCCCATTTTGTTATAAAGTTACCATTGCTATCAAACTTTTGGATCCGATAATTACCCTGATCAGCTACATACACATTGCCTGAAGAAGAATCGACTCCAACACTAGCTGGATAGATGAACTGTCCATCTCCAGAACCTTCAGTGCCCCATTTTGTTATAAAGTTACCGTTGCTATCAAACTTTTGTATTCGATTATTATACGAATCAGCTACATACACATTAGCTGAATTACGGTCAACCGCAATACCAATTGGAAAGTTAAACTGTCCATCTTCCGTACCTAAAGAGCCCCATTTTGTTATAAAGTTACCATTGCTGTCAAACTTTTGTATACGATCATTATTGGCATCAGCTACGTACACATTGCCTGAAGAAGATTCAACTGCAACGTCCCAAGGGTTGCTAAACTGTCCATCTCCAGAACCTAAAGAGCCCCAGCTCGTTACGAATGAATATTCTTGAGAAAGCTCCGGTGCTAGTTGTTGTGTTGGTTGTTGTGTTGGTTGTTGTGTTGGTTGTTGTGTTGGTTGTTGTGTTGGTTGTTGTGTTGGTTGTTGTGTTGGTTGTTGT
>JAATVR010000786.1 GCA_014523665.1 Nitrososphaerales archaeon TH526 | reverse complement strand
TTTCGTTAATGACGGGATAGAAAGCGCCTTACGCCATGCACGGGAGGTCGCAGGCCAGAAAGACATCAGAATCTCAGGAGGTGCTCAGACGATTCAACAATACCTTAATGCCGGGTTCGTCGACGAATTTTCGATTCACTGCGCGCCCCTCTTCCTGGGTCAAGGAGTACGTCTATTCGATCGGATTGAGAAAGAAAGGTTCTTGGTCCGAATCATAGAGGCAGTCCATTCTCCTCACGTCACACATCTGCGATACACGGTTAACACCAAGTAAGCGAGATATTTGCTGTAATAGAGGTGGGCCATTAGCTCAAAACGCAATTCACGATGTTCAATATTACCAGGAAGTTGAAGCTCCTTATTTTTATGCGCAAAGAATATTAGACAAGGATCATCAGGGATTAATCTCTGTAGAGGAAGCATCAGAGAATCCAATCTTTCAGCGTTTGATTAATCAGGCTAGTGGAACCGACCTTGCTGATGTCCTTCTTTTTACCCAAAGCAATGTTACTGATACCCAGAATAGGACGGCGCAGCTACAGCCTACACTCAACAAATCTAATGCTAGTTTTATAAATATTGAAAATAAGCTCAAGCCTGCACTTATAGCATCATATGAAAATCATACATCGGCTCCAGCCTCTGTAGCCTCAGCCAAGTGTCTAAATCTAATCGGATGTCCCGCATGGGTCAGATCGCATTCTAATTTGGAAACTTCGTTGAGCATGATACGTAATGTGTCTTCAGGTACAGGTGTCCTCATAATGGTAGGAGAAAATGATAGTCAGACCCCCGTTGAACAAGGATTACTATTGCAGCAGAGACTAACAGAGGTAAATCATCCTGACCATCTTCTTGTCACCTATCCAAATCTTGGGCATACTTTTTCTCCTTCCAATGAGTGGGTAACATCAATTGGCCCAATAGAAGAGTATGTTCTACAGGATCTCTTTGAATGGCTTGTATCACCAGCAAGAGATGTCAGTGAAGAAGGACGGTGAAGAAATCGAGCTTGAATCTAAAGATATCAATTACTCGGTAATATTCGATATGAATAGTAGGGGGAGTATCTTGGCATAAGGTTGGTCGATCTAGAGCAGCATGGTTCTATAAAATGAAACGTTTTTTAATCTGCAAACCAGATATATCTCTGCTAACGGTAATGAGCCCTTTTACCTATGGGAATCTAATCTCCTTGGGGCCCAACCGATATCAGTGCTTAATTAGGCCCCTCATGTAATAAAGGAAAGGAGAGGAAAGAGTATAAACAATCAAACTGGAGATTATGGATCGTGTCTTCGAGTAGAATCCATAGTTAGATATCAGTCAATATTCCTTATTTGTTGCCTCAATCAGATCACCTGAAACCAAGAATAAATATCTCTAACGAATGAGATAATTCTTTGACTACCTAAATATTCTTCAAGATGATCCGAAAGAGTGTTTTGAGGTACTAACCAGAAAAACCAATATGAGAGTAATCATTGCAAAGTGTGAAGAACTGATGCGACCAAGCGTTCTGCCTGGGGTTATGCAAATTAAAGATGATAATGCAGATGAGGACTGGTATATTTCCAATGAATATTGGATTTTTTGTGAAAACAAAGGAACAAACTTCTGCAGAAATATTCTAGTCAGTTGTATAAACATCAACTCTTAGTAAAAATTATTCTTAATCGTCTATCTGCTCTAATTGCGTTAATAGCCCCTCCAATCATCGCAGTAAATTAACATGTTTATAGAAGAATCGTTACTGTTTTAAATACATTTGTAGTTCACGAATAGGTTATACTGTATATATTTACGAAAGTTCTTCGATAAAAATTATCATGATCGGATCTAGAACAAAATTAGGTGCTCTGCGTAAATAGATATTGATCTATTAAAGAAAGGAATTGCGCAAATTACAGTATATTCTCGATTGGATATCGACCCGGAAGTATGCTTTGCACCTCATCTTGATGATACTAATCTTGTCTTCTCTTGAAAACAGCACCAGTTTAAGTGCCTTCCCATCTCTCAAACCTTCCTCAATAGATAATAGGTATGATATTCCTATTGGGATACCAATTGAGACCGATCCCTCTATTAATTCAAAAGCAAATCTCCAAGATACGACCCACAGTTTAGAAAGCTTACCTGAAGAGCTGCACCTATTGGAGAGTACTGCATCGCCTCTAGCAACATGTGAAAAGTTGCCTGCAACATCGGCAACTGCATCTGGAAACGATGGTAACATCCCGTCCAATGCAATAGATAATAATTTGAATACCCGATGGTCTAACCTCGGACAGGGATCATGGATTCAACTTGACCTAGGTTCGAAGAAGAGTATATGCAGCGTCGATATTGCTTGGTACCGTGGCGATATTAGACAAAATAATCTCGTGATATCTGTATCAGATGATGGTACTACCTTTAGTGATAAGCTTACTAAAACTAGCAATCTTGGTACAGCTGCAGAGAAATATACCTTACTTGGAGGTACTGAAGGAAGATACGTACGAATTACTGTAAATGGTAATACTGAAAACGACTGGGCAAGCATTAATGAAATTTCTGTCTTCGGTGGTGACATTGGTGGAGGCGGTGGCGGCGGTGGCAGCAATGTAATAGGAACCCTCTTCCATAAATGGCAAACCTCAGCCGGTGGTAGTACGTGGTCTCCTTACTCCTCACTTAGTGGTGACATAGCACCTGACGCTGATTTGGCTATCGCCATGAATAACGATGGTAGGCTGCAGGTGTTTGTTGTGGGTACAAATAATCAACTATACTACAAGACACAGTCCTCACCTAACAGCAATACCTGGTCCTCAGCATGGACTTCTCTGGGTGGTGGAATAAAAGCAGATACAAGTCCAGCTGTTGCAAGAAATAGTGATGGTATGCTGCAAGTGTTCGTTGTGGGTACAAATAACCAATTACAATTCCGAGCTCAGACTACAGCTGGTAGCAGCACGTGGTCCTCAGCATGGACTTCTCTGGGTGGAGGTTTGAGAGCCAGTACAGATCCAATAGGAATAGCAAATAACGATGGTAAGCTGCAAGTGTTTGTTGTAGGTGCAAATAATCAACTATACTACAAGACACAGTCCTCACCTAACAGCAATATCTGGTCCTCAGCATGGACTTCTCTGGGTGGTGGAATAAAAGCAGATACAAGTCCAGCTGTTGCAAGAAATAGTGATGGTAAG
>JAATVR010000785.1 GCA_014523665.1 Nitrososphaerales archaeon TH526 | reverse complement strand
GGCCTAAAAATGAGGCTTACCAGTTCTTTAGTAACTGCCTTGTCCCAGTCATAAGACTTAGCAATAATGCTGAAAGGCATGCTACTAGCAAAGCTCAGAAAGAGCTAATACCCTTATATGATATGATTTCACCAGTGAACAGATTTGTTAAGATTGGAATTGTACCATTGAATGAAAGAAAGGACAGATTCCTATGCGTCTATACTGATCACAGAGATATTGAAACTCAAATATTAGCATAGGTTTAGCGGAACCAATCGCTAGTGATATTTAATAAACGAGCAAAAATGTACTGGATAAAAGTGTCCAATAGATAACAACAAAAGTGAAAAAGTTACTTCTGCTTTCCATAAAGATCCCAATACTACATACGAGTTCAGATGATTGACCAAGTCTCACAATTCCTTTTATGTGAGAATGGTAATAGTATAAGGAGTTACGTTGAGATACTGCAACAGGTGTCGAAAACAGCTATCGGTGATCGAAAGAGGGTTATTCGTTGACGACGATTTCGCGGTGTGCAGAGATTGTTGGATTAACCAGATTTTTGAATCAAATAACTAATTATCCAAATCCAGTGCTGAAGAAAGGAGCACCACCCTTCTATCAATAGCACTATATGATCTAACGACAAAATACCCTTAAGTTTCTTCTTATAATAGAAGCTGGCCAAATAACACCACGCCCCTATAAGGTAGGCGGCCAACTTTTACCATGACCATGTTATATATGGTCGTCCTACCTTTTGATTAGATTCTTCAATATACTAATGATCCAGACACAATATTATCCCAAAACTAACATCGGAAGTAAGAATGCACGCATGGGCAGACTTAGGTTGGTGAATAGGATCTTCGTGACCGTCTACCTGTTCCTATTATACTATTATGAATAAGTTAATAAGGTATGTTGCCTTTAAGGTATTAGAATTAGGCTTGGGTAAATGGAAATAGATATGGTGTTCCAAGGTCTTGGAAGGTGAGTCCTTTATGGATCTAATTACAGCAAGCACGAAGGAAGAAAGCGGGCAACATGTTCATGGTTAGGAAAACGTGACATTATTAGAAGAGGAAGCCGCCCTGGACAATAGACTGCTGGCCTAGTCTATTATATTTTTTTATTGTCCTTTCCCTTCTACAAGTGTAAGTGAAGGACTTGGGGAGTTGGTAATAGACAAACTCTAGATCATCATGAACAGGATTAATCAAGCAGTCCCCCCTCCCCACGATTGACATTTATTTGGTCATAGACTAATGATATACATAGTATATCTTTCCTCATGGAGTGACAATGTTTATTCTGTGGGAGGATAGATTAAATCTGCAATACTCCTGTGGGTAAAGGCGCTATTATCAGCCAACTCCGTGTTTGGCTTCCCGCCTTTACCATAATAGTGACCTTCGGTGAACGGAGTACAAACCCGGGCCACCATTTTACAGGAGGTTATATTCTTTCCTGTCGAGAGAAGGAAAGACATCGTAGTTAGCTTACCAGTGAATACATAATAACCATTCTTGAAATGGTCTATGATTATTTGCTAAGGTCTTTGTTTCATTAGGATATCTCCTTGTATCTACTATTGAACTCTGATCTTTCTTGATCCAAGCTTATTAGATTCTTCTAAAGATTTTTGAGCCCAGTGCTGTAATAGAACGACTTACTTGGATCTGGAATAACATTAGGATATCTTGCCACATTATCAAAAATTTTGATTATATTCAGCAAAGAAACCTGATTTAGATTTTAGACTCAAATAAAAAACTAAAAGTGCCGTCAATATAGACTATCTAATTCGCTTGACTGCAAACAATGAATCATTCTTACACCAATTTCACATATGGATTTGTTGATGCGAGTAGCTTATGACTTACGGATATGTGATTTAATTTTTGGATTACCATGATCAGAGTCTTGAGCGCATAATGACAGATCTAGGTGCCTGATCGATATCATTTGGTGACCATTCGTTCAAAATTAAGTGTTTGGTGTAAGTAGCATATCAATTCATGTTAGGATGTCTCCCTATCCCAGTAGAGTAATATACTGACATATTCATTGGGAACATCCAATTTGACTGCGTAAGTTTGTAGTGATCTCTATTAGTATAGCTAGTCGCTTATTATAGTCTCTGTTCTGATTCGTATCCTAGACACAGAAAGCGCCAGGACCACAGAAGCCAATGACACTAGTGCAGCTGTGATAAATATCAGACTATAGGCGTGATCAGTTGGAAAAAAGCCAGCAACTCCAGGTACAGTTCCTTTATACGTCTCTTGAAATGCTCCAGAGAGGGCTGGGCCCAATGACATTCCTACAAGGTTGAGCAGCAGAGTCATTCCCAGTGCAATCCCGGTCACTCGCATTGGCACTGAAAGAAGTATTACGTTGAATCCTCCGCTAATGGAAAGAGCTAAACCGGCCGCGAGTATTGTGAGTCCAATTGATACCATATTCTCAGTAGAATGAAAGTTAAGCAGCACAAAGAACCCGATCGTGCTTATCACTGTGCCAACTAGTATTAGCTTTGTATTGTTGACTCTATTTAAAATAAAGCCTGACGTTATCGTCCCGACTAGTAAAACAATCATAAAGGGCAACTGGACACTTGCAACTGCGATTGCATTACCTCCGAACCCAAATGGCTCAGGGCTTCTTACCATAACAGGGATTGTCAGGTATACCATGAAAATGGACATGAAGACTAACATGAGAATAATAGTTGGAAGAATGAAACTTTTGTTAGTCATTAACTTGAAATCTAGCAAGGGCGAATGCGCCCTCTTTTCAATAGCTATAAAGGCTGCAAGAGATACCCCTGATGCGGCGAAGAGTCCGGCAACCTGATATACTGCATTTTCGCTGTTGATGTCCTCAAGAAAGGATATTCCGGCGAGAAATGAAATAATCGTGGCCGCTAGGGCCAGGACTCCCTTTATGTCGATTGTTCGATCATTTGATGCGTTACCATTATCAGGATCTATTCCCGGCTCCATGGATACCGGGCTTTTGATTCGTACGAACCTTGCTATTATCAACCAGAGTGCTATTGTGACAGGAAGTATAGCCAAGAATGTCGCCTGCCAACCAAAGTTTTGGATTATGGCTGCACCGCCAACCAGACCGACGACCGCTCCCCCAGAAAAGGTCGAACTAAATATTGTCTGACCTATCGCAAGCCTTTTCTCTGGTAGGACTTCTCTAATGATTCCGAAAGTAATTGGAAACATTGCCATCCCAACACCTTGTGCCACCCTAGCAGCTAGCATGAATTCTATGTTGGTAGCGAATCTTCCTGCCATAATACCCACAGCGTAGACTGCCATGATAATGAGCAGTATCTTTTTCTTGCCATAGATGTCAGAGAGCTTACCCCCGATTGGCGTCATGACGGCTGCTGCAATTATGTAAGCAGAAAGTAACCATGATGATGTACTGTATGAGATGTTGAAGTCTCTAATGAAATCAGGAATGGCGGGCAAGATCATTGTTTCATCAAACATAACAATCAATCCCAAGCAACTCAAGATGACAAGTATGCTCCATCCTGAGCTAAAATGGGTATCATTTTCTAATTTGGTCATGATTTTATCACCTTTGTCTGCTAGTATCCTTCACCTGAGTATGACACTGAAACATTTTATAAATGCATCAAAGTAATAACAACCAGAGTCATGGTT
>JAATVR010000784.1 GCA_014523665.1 Nitrososphaerales archaeon TH526 | reverse complement strand
TGGACAAAAGACGTAGAAAGCTCAAACGGTGTTGATGGATTCAGACCACAGGTAAATGAGGATGAAGTTGTAATCCGGATTGATGCGGCTCCAGGAATTGTGATGCGTTCAGCCCAGATAGTTGAGATAGGTCCTGCTTCAACTGGTATTACTACTTCTGCTCCTTTTCCTACACCCACGCCAACTTCTTCTGATAAGATGGCCAGTACCGAAGATGACGGTTGGACTGGAGGTGAATATGCGGGAACTCCTGATGAGCAAAATGAAAAAGCACGACAAGATTGGGAAGGCGCTGGTAGACCAGGTGACCGATACGCTGGCCTACCAACTCCATAATAAGCTGGAGAAACAGGAATTGTAGATCGTGATAATGGAACCTTTGTTAATCTTCAGGAACCTTGTCCAGACGACGAAAAGCCAGTTATGATTCTCTGTCCGGGTCGAGCTACAGCAAGTCGAATTTGGAACAGAACTTAAAATAGATAAGACCATGTATCGTGAAATCGCAGAAACAATGTTGAGATGGGCACTTGATCAGACTCACTTTATATTCGATATTTCTTGAATCATTAATGATCTGATTTCTTTCTGCGATGTCACTAGATGCTAAATCTGCATTCCTTTGAGAAAGGAAAGGATTGAGTTTGTTCACAAACTTAGTCCTCTTCTTGTCAGATAACGATAACAATTCACCGTTGAAAGCATCTACAATAACTATTTCTTGGTTCTGAATATTGTGCTTTACCTGAAGGATCATTTTTGGATATATCTAGTTTATACTCAATGAAATAGTAAGGGTAAAAGTCAAGACTAGCCCCTACCACCTTTATAATTGACGGGTTTTCAAAGTTAGTCTTAATGCCTTCTCAAAAAGATAGAGAGAGTTATATCTAGATGATCTCGATAGGGGAAGTGTGGTCTGCAGAAACAGAATTTCCAAAGGAAGGGCAGAACTTTTCAGTTCCTTTTAGGTCAAACCGTAATCTGCACAAATTTCCATAAATTATTAATTCATACTGGTAGTATGCTGTGGATTCAAAAGGGTAGGGTTACGAGTGGGCTAAGAGAAGGAGCAACAGGATCACATAAGATCTCAGACTATTCTCCCGTATACGCTGATGGAAAGATCGTAGCTGGGAAAATAACAATATATAAGCGTGATCAGGACAAGCGCTTGTTGGACATTGCTTATGGGACTAAAGGCGGAATGCAAAATCGTCTACACTCCATCTAACTTTTGATGTGGCTCATTCAACAGCGGGACCTCACTCAGATCACTGAGATCAGCACTTTATATAGTTTGGTTTACCGTGGTTTCAAGACCGGTTAGTCAACTATTGCATATAATGAGCCTTCATTACGGCATGGTGACATATCTTCGAAAGGGGCATCATGTACGAAAGGTTAGTTCTGAGCCTGGCATTTAGGTCAAAAATGGTTCACACACCTCGGCCCGTTAGACCTCTTGTAGAAATGCGTTACCTATCAAAGGATACAATTATTAGTTTCATAGATGCTATTTATTCAAGAATATACAAATACGATGAGAGTGATCTACTTGAGAGATTGGAACAGAGACTTCCAGAAAAAATATATCTTCTAGATACGTGAAGTGAAATGGTATGTTTCCATGAAATAATAGGCCCTATTCTCGCCATGGTAGCAGTTATTTTGACAATTTTGCTCTTCAGAAAAACAATTGATTTCCAGGCTTATCGCGAATTAGATTCAAACTACATGGAAGTACTGAAAATTAGTATTGAGCGTCCATTTCTTTTGCAGAAGAAACATTGGGAAATGAATAGCGAAGAACAAAAAAATATATGAACAGTATGCTCTACTTATCTGGAATATTTGTGAAACCGTTTATGATAGAAACAAAGTTGACAAAACCTGGTATCCTGTTCTAAAAAAGCAAAGAACATTTCATCGTGACTGGTTAGAAAAACCTGAGAATAAGAAATATTTCAAGGATGAGTTTCTGAAGTTTATTGACAAAGACGAAAATTTTAGAAATGAAAAAATACCGCCAAAAATGAGATCTAGAATTGTACTGAAGATTTGGAAAGAAAATCGGCTAGTAATTGCTATAGTCTCTACTATTCTAATATTGACTGTGATTCTTCTCCCAGGATCACTATATGATATACAATACTTTGATAGTCGAATCGCAATAGACTGCGCACGAAACTTTTCTGCATACGGTGTAAGCGATCCATCTAAATGTTCACAATTCTCATCTGGCAGCCTCGCAGAATTATGTGCAGTTGACCCTGAAGAATTCAATGTATCAAGTAAATCTGGTTGTTCAAAATTCATGCTAAATATATCTAGCAGGGATTGATTTCCAATTTGTTCGAGGGCATTGAAGAAGAGATTGGGTGATGGTTCCAACTATGAAAGATTAACAGCACCTCAAGCGATCCTACTTCATTCAACATGAGTCTATGATGAATAACATGTGTGTTATTCCGATACATCTCGACAATGAATACTGACCCACTATGTATATGGGTTCAAATACATCATGTGAGGATATCATCTCCGTCGTATACGACGAGAGAAGAGGAGAAAGAGAATAACTAATTGCCAGCAAAACTTTCAACAACTGTTTCAAAAATACAGTTCATACCAAATCCCGTTAACGCGAAGCTAGTTACACATCATCATGATTTCATGGTTGAAAACAGGGCATCCGAACGTCACCAGAACAATAACCTCAAAATTATCATTGCCTATGCCACTTTCCTCGGCCCCAACACGATTATTCTGATTTCTTTTCGATTAAATTTAAAACTACTTGGTTCTTTGCTTACATCTTGTTTGAAAGCCAGTCTTGCATCTGTCGTAGTAATCGTTCAGTAATCGTTTCACAGTTTATCTGGTACATGATTGCTAGTTGACAGCAGTTATCTTACATACGGTTCTTTCACTTAATAGAACCATTAACCCAGTTCTCACAATAATCTACTGTAAAAGCATCGTAATATGTACAACCACTCACGAATCCATCATAATCCATCGATTGATCAGCTCCACCATAATGAACCCGTGTGTTTACATTAAATCCACTATTCATCCCATCTTCGAATCCAGAACTTCTACAATTGTTAGCGTCCACAGCTGCCGATTGTATTTCTTTTGTAGGTTGAGTTGTTGTCTGTGGATTTGATGCTGCCGGCTCTGCTTCAGTCGTCTGTGTTTGGGTGGATTGTGTCTTAGAATACTACTATCAGCCACTGTTTGGCAAATCAATTTTGTGTTCCCGACATTCATGCATCCAGCAACAAAACCACTATCATATAGAAGAATACGCGAACTAATATGTCCCATGGGCCTGCAGATATCGAGGTTTATGGTCTGAAGAAGCTGAGTATATATTAGGATGTAACCCTATAATGGGTATTAGTGGATATTAATGTCAATAATTACCGAATATTTATTAGAAGAGGCAACTAGCAGAAATGAAGTTCTTATTAAAAGCGAAAAAAGAGATCGTTTGTGCTCTAGTTAATTGTAGCTGTCGTGGAAGTACAGAGTTTAGGCCTGAATCCGAGGCATTCCTCTGTGATAATCATCATGAATGGGTAGTTGCAAACTCCACAACTACCCATCAATGGCTAGACTCATTGCAAATGCCAGAAAGATCCTGACAGAAAATGAAATTTTATCTAAAGAATTCTCAACTGCAGATAATTTGTTATGACTCATTTCTAAATGGAGGTATCGAAACACAATCTATTACAGAGATAGCCGGCGAGTTTGGTTCGGGCAAATCTCAGATTTGTCATACACTCTGCGCTGCCGCCATAGCGTTATTGGAAGACGATAGTCTAAATGCATTCGACAATGGATCTATACATAGACCACCTGGAAGTATCATATTCATAGACACCGAGAATTCATTCAGGGCCAATCGTGTTCATCAAATTGCAGAACAAAAGAATCTAGATCCGGAGGATATTCTTAAAAGAATATTTCATTGTAATGTGTACTCGAGTGAACAGCTAGAGTTTCTTATAGATGATCTTCACAGATCTATAGAACAATACAACACTAAACTTGTCATAGTGGACAGTATTATATCTTTACATAGAGCAGAGTTTTCTGGTCAGGGAACACTTGCCGAAAGACAGCAAAGACTTGGAAGAATGCTAAACAAACTTCGACGATATGCTGATATCTATAACATAGCAATTGTGATAACCAATCAAGTAGTGTCGTACGCCGATGGTACTCATCACGGATTTGATTACATGAAAGCCGCGGATGGAAATATAGTGGCTTATGGTACTACATACAGAATTTTTCTCAGAAAGTCCGGTAAAAATAGGCTACAATGGAAGATTCACCCTTTCAACCATATCAGCGTGTGAAATTCTCAATTTCTGAAAACGGGATCCAAGACACTATTTCGTATAAAACAGATGAGAATGATGTGGGTTGGTAGAAATTATACATCATAGTAAGATTGACGACGAGATCAGCCGTAATTCTAGTTCTCAAATGCTTAGTGAGCTATATCCAGATCCAAAATCTCTTCCAACTCCACCGGCTTTACGCGGACCGATTCCATCTGTTACATTGTCAGAGCTTGAACCAGGGAAGTATGTTTCAATAGTAGCGCGGATAGGATATCTTAAGACAGTTGAGAGATATGACGCTCTTGGAGAGAAAGTTGTCTTTACCGGCGTATTGGAAGATTCCAAATCTAAAGTATCATTTGTTAGTTATAAGATTTCATACCCGCTAATTCGAGATTCAGTTTATAAAATTCACTCGGCGTAACGTACATGAATTTCCAGATAGATCCTTATTGGTAGTAATAACAGAATTCACAAAATTAGAATCAAAGAATGTAGAAGATATTCGTGAATCTCTCTACCGAGTTTTTCGTTAAATAATGTACTTAAAATAATATTGAGTTTCGTCTCAAATGCCTTGTCATATCTCATTTTTTTCGAGCTTCATGCTTATTTAACAATCCATATAGAAATAGTTTTTATACCTTTACTAAGAAAATTTTCAATCTTTATGAATTAGCCCATTGGAATATTTCAGATGATCACATGAATAGAACTGTTCTAATTGCTATCATAATTCTTTAACATTTTAAGGAACCGACATATCTCATAGTATTATTTATGCGTCCAGCAATAGATTTATGTGTATACGGATTTCTCTACGTGGTGGATTACAGTCCTTTCTCTGAAAGATATGGCCATAAACCTAGGAAAGAGATTCAACTAGAAAATGTAAATAGTGATTTAAGAAACAGAATTTGGAATAGGGTTTACGATCTTCTTCCGACATCAAAAATTGGGGGATTCGAAAGATTATCATAATCATTATTACCATATATTGATACTAGTAGATAGTAATACTAGTAGATAGCACAATCCAGGGTAGACGGCCATGTTCGGCTTAGACTATCAATATCGATCGTCTACCTGTTCCCTATAAAAGATATTTAAATATGGGTTACTAACTTGGTTAAAAATTAATGACGTCACATTATTTTATCTCAAATACTACTCCCAACGGAATGAATATCCCAAACCCAATACAGCTAATATGATTACTATCAATAAAATGAAGCCAAATAATCCCATCCTATATGTATTACTTAATTGAATAGTTTTTGTTCTGAGTTTGGTCACTACGGATAGTAATATAGGAGGTAATTATAAATATACACACAGAACTAATTCACAACTAAGTATCATCCCAAAAGTTATATAGTCTCTCTGATGACATTCATAGGCACTACTGCAAAATCAATTAAGCATAAAATTGGATCTAGTCAGCTATTTCTTATGGCAGGACAGCAGCAGAGTGACGGTAATATTATTACTAATAATCTGGACAGTAATGATAATATCAATAATAAATATAGAAACACATTCAATATGTCTAGGTATTAGCACCTACAACCGCTGCTCAAGAAGCACCAAATGCGGCAATCATATCAGCAAGAATCGAAGGTGAAAACTCTGATCTGTGATCATCATATCAATTACGAGATGACTGGCGGCAGGGATTTAAGGTTAGTCCTCCGTTACCTCTTATTCAATCCATTATCACCTTCTTAGACTTCTCTCATAGAGAAGCTCATGAGATCAGCTTGCGGCTATTGCAGGAGCAATTGAAAATCCTTCGTTATTGCTTAGATCTTCATTTCGGATTTCTCAAGAGTTGAATAACTAGATGTTAATGAGCTATGTAATAGGGTTGGTTATGCTAGTTGTTGCCATCTTTTGTTATGATTTGTTACAATCCATGCTGAGCAGCGTTAATCTTCTTACACTGTGTTAGTGATTATATCGGAACAAAGAAATGCCATAAAGTTATCTACGATGGCTTGATGTAAAGGAACAATATTTAGTTTCACACTATCTTTAGAGATAAAAAAATGGAATAGAAGCAGAAAAAAACAGAAGGCAAAGAAAAATGGATGAAAAAATAAAAAGAAAAAGAATCATGGTCGTAGATGACGAACCTGACCTTACTTTGTGTTACAGGCTGTCTTTAGAATACCATGAATTCGAAGTTGAAACATTTAATGACTCCAAAAAAGCATTGTCAAATTTCAAACAAGATTACTACGACTTGGTCGTTCTTGATATCAAAATGCCAAATATGGATGGCTTTGAATTATACAGTGAAATACAGAAGATAGATAGTAAGGCTAAAGTTTGCTTTCTTACAGCAAGTGAATTTTATTATAAGGAGTTTAGAAAGAAAGGATATAATGCATTAGAAAAAGACCTATTCATTCGCAAGCCTATCGAGAATGAAAAGTTGGTAAAAGAGATGGACCGCTTAATTACTAGAGATGTAAGAAATACCTGACAATCGAGCTATCTATACTAATGGGTGATAAATGATAATAATAAAATGATCCTGAAATCGATTCATGTCTTTAACGAGCAGCCGTTTCACTATTTGTCTTCAGGTGGCTTGCAAACTGTAACATCTTCTTAAAATGTATATATAGAATTGTTTCATCGGAGAGAAGACTTTTCGGCCCTCCTCTATCCCTTTAGCACCTAGGGAACCAACACCAGCTCCTATTAAGGCGGCAATGATCGTAGCGAAATCATCGGCCATTCAAATCAATGGCTTCCATTAGTAATTCCGGTATAAGAGATTGCTCATCTAAGGACTGTCAACAGTATTAGGTCTCAAACAGAATTTATTATTGCGATTTAAAGCTATAAAGGTATGGGATTCGGCTCCAAATCAACGCGGGGTCGATGGGATTTGGTTGAAAATTCAATCGAGTCCTTTTCTACGGACACTTGCTAGGCAATCTCCGCCCACATCCTCAACCAATTGGCTTGTACTCCCCCTGAAACTTCTTTTAGGCTTCCATTGACAATTGCCACGATATGGGTTCGGCTTGCGTTAACTTTAAAACTAGTTGTATTCAGACTGTCACTGGCTTAGCATTTCTTAGATCAGCTTGTTGAAGATTAGCTGTTGACAAATTAACACCACCAAGATACGAATCCCTAAGATCAGCAACTTGAAGGCTAGCATTAATCAAATCGGCACGGCGAAGATTAGTATCTACCAAATCTGAAGATTGGAGCTTAGCGTTTGTTAGATTGGCACCGACTAGAATTGCATCAATCAGTTCAGCGTATTTAAGAGACGAATTGATTAGCTCTATTCTAGAAAGGCCGGCACCGCCCAGATTGGCATTTCTCAGAGTAGCATTAGTGAGGTCTGAAGATCCATTCTTTTACTTACGGCATCCATTAAATAGCTACTATCTTGCTCCTTATTAGAACCATTGTGTGAATGAGCTATACTTATCCAATCGTGTGTTATCATATCTTGTAAAGAACTAAACCAGCTACGCATTCGTCGTGTTGAAAAAATTAGCTACTCTCATTCGATAAATTAGACGATAAAGGACTAGAGTCTCAAATCCCTCAATAAACAGATCCTTTCTGGGTGAAAAAGTCCGCTTCCGAAGCCTCTGGTCATTTGAGGTTACATGGAAGAAACCTAGGAATAGACACACAATTCGAGAGACGGCATTATATGGTAGAACTAGTACTATATCAGACAAAGACAGTTGATACAAGGACTAATCATTGATACAGACCTTGACGCCTTGAGATAAGCATTATCGAACAATCTCAAATTAAGGCGCGTGACATGCTTTCACTTTAGTATCATAATTTATCATTGTGAATCATAGAATTAAGTCGAGGATCCAATTTCCCATGCAGAGGGAAGTTATAGGTTCTTACAAAATTCGCTACTGCACTTTGATCACCTGCTTTCTTGATATAATAAAGAAAATATTCAAGTTGCCTTTCTGTCAATAAGCCTATTGAAAACAAATATTCTAGTTTGCTAAAAAAATTGAACAGTTCGTCGAAGCTTTCTCTGATGCTTATTTCTCCCGGATCGGAGATGGCCCTGTCTTTATGGTACCGTAGAATTTCGTCTAGATTCTTTATACTATAGTGCTCCTTAGGATATGCCCACTCCCTTTGAAGAGGAGGCGTGAAACTATCTAAAATTTGCTTGGCATAGAGCATCTTGTCGGACTTATCGAATTGATTGACAAGTGGCATGACTATCTCCTTTACTGTCTCAAGCTCTCTTGTAGCTCGATTTTGCTTCTGATCTGCTAACCATTTACTGAATCCAATAGCCACAGTTGCAATAGCTCCAGTAGCGGTGAGATAACCAATAATTAATGAAGTGTTATCAGAGTCAGAATCTTTTACGAATACATTTGTATTATTTCTTAATCCAGTAATCGTGATAGATCCATTTTGTGCCAAGTCCCCCATAGCAACTTGACAAAGCCACAATGAAGACATTGCTGTAATGAAAGCACAGACCATGAGTAGAGTTAAAGTAGTTAAGTCAGATGTCTGGTATTGTTACGGCCATAGGTATCGTAGCAACTGGGATTCTGGGCGTACTCGCATTCATGAGGAAGCTAGGTCGTGGCAAGTCACGGGCTGAGCCAGAAAAACGCTCTCCTATCTAGATTTTGTCTTATTACATTGAATGTATCTGGGTATTGTCCTATCCTCTCTTGATGTGGGTGGAACCAAATAGGAACCAGTGCCCTGTGAACCCCACTTTGCAATGAATTTATCGTTGACAGTAAATTCCTTACCTATGGTTGCCAGAAACATCAGCATGAGGAAGTTTTCTTGTGCTTTTATATCAAACCACCGTCCAAGCTATGCCATACCATGTCCAACCACTGCCTGAGTGTTTTCTAATTTTGATCTTATACATTTTGCCTGCTTCACCATTAAATTCTGCAATTTCGTAACTGTTGTCAAATGAATCACTTTTGCCCACGAGGATATTTGCGTCGTCATAAACCTCTATATCAAGATCCATCGTAAGGCTAGAATCAATAGGTATCGATGATTGGATTGAGCTCGTTACTTTGCTGTTCCATGCCATTGCGACCTTGACATGATTGGCCCCTCCCTTCTCTGGAAATTTTAGGTTGTAGGAAAACATTAGATATCTGCCTTTGCCAAATCTAGTAGACGTAAGAGTACCTATATCCCATCCCCTCTGTGTAGCAGGATCGTTATCTTTTTTGCTCCTATTCTTTGTTATCTCGGCGCTTTCTAGAGCATCAAGGGCTCCTGAACCGTCCTGTGCATCATTACCTAATAATACATCATCGAACCATGTACTGCCTGTTACATTAATTTTAGCTCCAGCAAGCAAAATAGCTCGACAACCCTCAGGCCAAATCTTGAGCGTGTTATTGATACCCTGAAGCAGTGCTACAACACCAGCAACAGCAGGTGACGCAAAGCTAGTACCATTTCCGTGTACTCCTGCTGCCCACACATCATTACCATTACCATTTGCACAAATCTCTGGAAGCTCCCGATCCCCATTCGAACTAGATGGATTACGCCACGCACTTTTGAACATACTACTTGCACTATCATCATGGTTGCCAACTCGCAGGCTATTGTAACCCTTATGATTTACGTATTCTTTTTCTGGCGGATTAATATTGTCAAAGTCACTTAAGTTACCTGCAGCCTGTATGATCGTTGGGTACGGCCAGTGCACTACAAGCCAGTCTTTTAGCACATCATCATTCGAAAGTGTAGATGACAGGGCGTCTTTTTTCGAGCGATGGAAACTCTGGTTAATAACAGTACATTCCTTGTCCAGAACAGCCCACTCTAATGCATCAGTACCCTCTTCATTAGCTGAATAGAGTTCGCAGGAGGGAGCGTGCCCGTGTGGCTTATTCTTTTCCTTGTTCTTTATTATGGCATGCGTAAGCGTTGCATGCCAATCTGTGGCAGGGTTGGGATTCTTGGAATCAGTAATTTCCAAGTCGTCAAACCTATCCGGCCCCCAATTCTCCCAAACTGCTACTTTGATACCTCGCAGCTTCAATCTGTTTTCTCTCCTCTAATTCAATAGGAGATATCTCCGGTGTTTTTTCAAATGCCTCTGTATCGTCTTGTTCCTTTTCGCTGAACCGTATCCAAATAGATACATCTACCTGAGTGTTTGGTCTCAACTTTTCGAGATGTTCATACAACGTTTCATGGAACTTACCGAATTTTCTACTACGATTTTCCTTTATCTTTTTAAATATCTTATTAGAATCCACTGGGTATCCTGTCGAATCATATGCAAGCTCCAGAGGCTCGCCCATCCTGTTATGAGTTGCCTTCATAATTTCTACGTATTTTTCCTTTGTCGGCTCACCAAGTGGCAATCGCTGGTACCAAGCGGATCTATTGCAATTCTTGATAAATAATTAACTGTTACATTTTTTAGAATTTGGGCACTTCATTTTACAAAAAAGAACGGTATTTCTATCTTTTGTTTTGATACCGCTCCGTTTGAAAAAAGTAATCCTCCAAGATATAGAGTATGCTTACGCTCTAGCATTGGTTCAACAGGCGTCCACGTTGCAAGTCTACCCTGTCTTGATAAGCGGACTCTGCCAAGTAAACTAAGTATCTGGAAAGCACCTTGGATGGAACCTTCCTTCATTGGTACATCTGTCTCTATGAATATTCGGGATTTAGGAAAGACGATTTGATTGTGTTTGATACTAATTGAAACAATCTCTGGCAATTCTTAGCAGTAAATTCCAACCATGCAGCATGAAGTTTTTTTTATTAACTCTAAATCCACAGATATTGGATCTTTCATCTACTTATTATGCTTTTTATTGGTAGCCTGTCAGAAATAATTCCCTATAGAATATAATAACTATGGATATAATACACTACTGTATGTAATCCGCACAAAGGTATATGCAAATACTGCTTCATTTTATCTAACATCGAAATTGAAGCTAAAGCTCGATGGTTCTTTGAAAATCTTGACAAACGATGATCGAATAAAATAGCCGCCAATAGTCGGTTCACAGGGCCAGCGTAAGAGAATTCTTGTGGTTGACGATAATTCTGTTATTGCTTTTATTCTGCGAATATGTTTAAAAATGGGGACGCAACTATGCAAGATTCCAGATATGATAATCCAGTAAAAGCTTTGGCGGATTCTAATCCCAATTTTTACGACCTGTTACTTGTTGATGTAAACATGCCATTGATGAATGGCTTTGAACTATGCCAAAAATTGCTGCAGAAAGATATCAAGTGCTTTATAACTTCGGGTGTCAGAACTTCGGACTAGCACAGAAGACGATCGGTTGTCACAATTTCCGTTAGGAGATTCACTTTGATGCCATTCTGAATTTTGAGTAAGAAGTCAGTCCTGGAGGTGGAACCAACGACTCAATGGTGGGGTAGATGTCCATCCAGCTATGATATGCTATAAAACGATACACTATTGCCAGCTCCGGTCTCTTCAAGAGTAGCTACTGAGAATAGAGGATATTCACAGTTAGAGATGAATGGTAAGATAAAAAATATTCTGTCGGAATACCCAAGTAAGGCGCGGGGAGTGGGAGATCATAATTACAACAAGCAGTCATGATATGATGACTGTTGTTTATCTAACTTCCAATCATCCGACACTAAATCGAGGATTTATTTCCACAAATTCAATCTTGTATTGGAGCATCCACTCACAATGTCCCAACGGGCTCTTGTGCTACTCGTTGCGCAGTCCTGGAAAGACAAATACCTACCTTACCGGCATCCGCAGGTTTTAAAACCGCTATTATCAATAATTGTTCTTTGGAAGTTCATAGTTGCATAACGAGAGCCTGAACGAATCCAATAAATCATCATATGAAGTCTGCTGCTTATCGAATTTCCATTCATCTATAACTACTGCCGTTCTGAGTGACACTATCAGTTTCTGAAGTGATGATGTATCTTGATGAACCGTTCTGCCATTAAATTATCCGTCTATTCCAGAATACCTATGTATCTTCTGGAAGGATGACGAAATAGTCTCACACGTTTTGAGTTACTCAAATGTTCCTTCACTTACTATATCATATTTTCTCATGAAGTTCTACGCTATGAGTAAACAAAGAAAATAAAGTGTAAAGATACAGTGATAGAGGAGTAATACATCAGAAGATACAACTAAGTGCAAATGTAAATGAAACTGAATATTAAAAATTAATTAACTTACCAGTAAACCTAATCCTCTGATAACAATCTTGTCAGATGTTTGTCCAAAATTAACCCTAAGGCTAAGCAGAAGTGGACCGTTGCCGGGATCGATTGATGTTGACTGGCTGTTTACACATAGTGGACCTTTATCTGTAAGATTTTGAGGATCGTCCAAAAGAACTATAGCGCTGCTAGGTGGATCCTTTACTTGCGCAAGGCGGACCTGGCTGATGAAACTAGTATCGTTTGATAGTTCATAACAAACTCGAACAGACTTTACTTTATATTTGGGAGGAATCTCTAGAGCTGTTTCAACAACTTTGTTACCGCCTCCAGGGGCGGTATCCCCTACCGTATTCGATTGGATTATCAAACCTGAAAGCCCGCTACCTACGCCTGAACTAGTCGCATTAAAAGAGGTTGTAACACTCGGATCTCCAGGCAAAAGAGCAAGATGATTAATCCACATTACTTTAGGTCCTTCCGTACTCATCTATTTCTTGATATAGATAGTGCTCGTACTTAAATTTTGCCTAGCTCTGGTTAACTAAATTATTTTAGATATATGTCCTAACATGCTTATCTTATTATAAATAGGCGTAGTCTAGGTAAAGACATTTGTACAGTCATATAGTACATTAGGCGTTGATACCGTTACAATACATGGGTTTGATTTCGCTATGCATCTGTTTAAAACATCCCTTGCATCGTGCAGCGTCCGGAGGAAAGAACTTGGCTTTGATGTAGTGCATAGGCTATTCCAAAGGTCGGATCAAAGAACCTTGCGATATCCTTTGGGATTATTTTCTTTATTGCAAGATAAGCAATTGTATCATGCAGATTTAGATATTTTGCAGCAAAGAGATCATATTCATAATTTCGTTCCTGTGAACTTTCAAGAGAAGTGATTTCAGAATGAAATTCCTTGAGCATCCGTACATATTGACTCTTTGTATTCTCACGAAAAGATTTTGCAGTGAAGAATAAACCTGTTCCTGCGAAGGAAACACTAACTATACTAATTATTGCAGCAAGAGTGGGACCATCTAAGTTATTTATTTGTAAATTCACCTCATTTTACTTAGTTTATTTTTGTGGTGGTTTTGGCGGCGGTAATCCATTAATAGCGGATATATATGCAAATTCAGTTTTTGTCTTTGCTGTCTTAAGGTCTACAAACTCGTCCTCGGCTTGCAAGGAAAGGTAAAAGTCATTCGCCCCTCTTACTAAGGGAATTGGAAACTCCTCTAAAAACATGTTTTTGTCAGGTCCGTTCGGCTTGTTTTTTCCTTTTGCATTATAATTAAATGAAAATTCTACTATCACTGGCTCTGTCTGACAAATACCAGAAATTAAGGCACAAATCATCAGTGCTAATTTCTTTTTCTAAAAAATTGATTTTTCCAAGCTTGATAGAAATTTCTTTTGCCTCAAAATTGTTAACTTTACGTAAGTCAGTCTCATGCCTAACGGGCAGTGTCAACCCTGGAAAAACTGATAAAAGATTTCCGAAGGTATCTAACTTTAATTCCTGTTTCGTATGAAGTGATGCAGAGTGAGAAAATTTGCTAGCAAAATCGTTAGACTTTGAATTTGTACTGTTAATCCTTGGGATAATATCCTCCTCAAATTCAAATTTTGGTTCGCCTATACTAGTTGAAAAGTCATATGATGCTGAAATATATCTATCAGAATTTCTACACTTCAAATCAGTTACGTAATCGTCATCTTTCTCTTTTCTAATCCTTAACAAGAATTTGTCTTTATGAAGCTCAAAATTTTGGGTATCTAAATACCAAACTTTCCGTTTTTTTTCGTTCTTGTCATCCTCTATATCATTCTTCTCAAAGTCGAGATCCAATTTCTTTGTTTGAGATTCGATAATTCCCAAAAAATCCTTTATGCCTTTGTCCCTTTCCTCAAATAAGCTTGTTCTGAGCATTAGTTTGTACTCGCGTCCTGTTATAGGACGATTGCCATAAACCATAACCTCTGCTCGCGCCTCGACATGATTATGAAACTACATTATTTAAATCAAGTGATACGTCATTCATTTTGTACAGGGAGGCTCAGACATAGATCAGACATGATCGATTGTTGTCTGAAACATCTAAACAGGGAAGAAGTAGATGTAAACAAGATAAATAATGATTAATCATTAAATTCCTACAGAATAATTAGTTCTGTGGGACAGGATTCCTATATCAGTTTTGGAGATGGGCGCGCTAGATCAGCCATGTTCATAGGCGCACCGATTTACTTCTACAGTCTTCCTCCTTTTCTGCTGCACCTGTAATTGTAACCACATTACTATCACAAGATGCCTAACTGATTGGAAATCTTAAATTGATGAGCAATTTATGATCCTGTTTGGATATGGCTGCCTAAGGGCTTACATATGAACTTGATTAAGGCAACGTGTGTAACACCGTGCAGTCTCATTACAACAGTCGATTTCATAAGAAGTAAAATCAGTACCAGAACTGCAGACAATCTTCTGTCCTATTTGCAAAGGTTTAGTTTTCTGATGCTTTTGCAAGGTCGATCAAACCACATCCCAATCTTGCTCCCAATGAGAGACTGCGATATGGAGTGAATGCCAAGAGACCCTCGGCCTCAGTCAGATCCCCTCTCTTTAATGAATTACAAAAATCTTCTATCACGTTGGGCCTTGATCGAGATGAGGGTTGATCACGCTTAGTTTCTTGTTCTTCATTTCCATTTTCGTTGCAAGAGTTGAAGCCATCATAATATTCATCCATAAATTCCCCAGTGTGGAGCGTGAAAGTTTCAAAATATCTTTAGTAATATAGAAAGTTAAAGTCCCAAATTAATTGGTAAAGCGTTACATAACTTGTGACTCATTTCCATAAATGCTGGTCAATTAATACTCCTCTTGTGTAAATATATCTGGTGAAAGGAGAAAGAGAATGACCACAATAGTTGGTATCAGAACAAAAGAAGGAGTCGTGCTCGGCTCTGATAGAAGAGCGAGTAAGGGGTT
>JAATVR010000783.1 GCA_014523665.1 Nitrososphaerales archaeon TH526 | reverse complement strand
TGGCGTTATCTTCCCCACGATTTTTCCTAATGGTGCGTCAAATGTCTGGATTCGAACATAAGCATTTCCATCAAGAATTAACTTCAACAGGTCAGACATCTGATCTATGTTCAACCTGCCTGTGAAATCAGAAGAGGTAAGGTTACCTTCAACAAGTGTTCCGTTGATTGGACCACTTATGCCTTCATTGACTCCGCTTCTGAGTTGAACTAAGTCAGCGTATCGTCCACCACTGGATGCCGCTACAAATACATCTGTAACCTTATCGATATTGTTTGCATCGATAGTATATCGCATGGTATTTCCATCTCCTACAACTGTAAACTCACCAGTTCCAGTCGCGTTCGTGACAGTCGGTGGGAAGGTTAAATCTCCGGTGAGGTTTGCAGAAAACTGTGGAGTAGATCCTTGCGCTTGTGTGGTATTCCCAACTCCTGCTCCTGCTGTTGTGGTATTAGTAACTGTGGTATTGTTCTGTGCTCCTGCTGTTGTTGTGGTATTAGTACCTGTGGTATTGTTCTGGGCTACAACAATTGCTACAGGAGTCAATGCCGCAATACTTGCTGTGAAAAGAGCTGCTACAATATAGAATACCGCTGCGCGGTTTAGTTTATTCATCTATATAAGAGATTAGATTTACTATAAAGGCTTTCTGTCGTTGAATGAAAGGTCTAGGAAATGTAATGTAACTTGATTGTACAATTTGTTAAGGTTGCGTTAGTCCTCGATGAAATATTGTTCATGCTTTAGTACTCGCTAAGCCAAGCTAGGACCTTTAGTGAAAGTTAAATAAATCCATCAAAGATTAATTTCAAAAGAGGGCAGTCTTGAATTTTTTTCATCCCTGATGATGAACACTTTGATAACTATGATGATTATTATCTCTATACTACAAATCCAAAAAGGTGCGATCCATATTCCGTTACAACTTCGTCGCATAACATGAAAATTAGCCCTCTTATTCTTGCCGAGGATGCAGAATAGGACGGCATAAGGGGGTTCTATATTTTAGAACAGTATTGATTTAATGAGTATGGTTGAGCCTGTAAAGAAGTTATTCTATAATAATAGCTTAATCTAAAACATACTCGTCATTCTCTACTGCTCCTCTGAAAACGCAGTTATCCCTGATTATCTATCTATCTGCCACACTGCGGGGCGTTGTGTGTCCATTACTGCAGATATACCATGGCAGTTTAATTTCGGCATTGAATTCAACAAAATCCCCGATCTCATTCCAATACCCATCAGTAAATTTCATCCTTGGTATAGTTTGACCTGGATATAAAATGACCTTACTTCTCTTCCCTTCGGTCTGACACTGTGGACAGAATACTTTTTCGTCTTGATTCATGCCTTGGCTCATGCCTAATAATAGATCATCGACAATAGATTTAAACGAACTTTTGGTCATTTTGATGCCGGAGCGGCAAGGATAATCAGAATATATCAAAAAGGTCGTTATTGCTAATTGCTTACTTGTTAACGACTCTATCATTCAGTACAACAGGCATTAGAGAAGCGACTAAATTACCATGATTGAAATAACAGTAATGTTGCATCCTCAGCTAAATTCTAGCGTTCGGATTGGTCTAATGAAACGCTTCCATTTGAAATGCGCTAAATGTCAGGTTGGTTCCAGTAGCAATTCATAGAATTGGCAATCTCAAGGTAAATGGAATAAGTGTAGCGATTGAGTACTAGTAGTATCTGCCGACCCCCTTCAACTCCTGTTCCATCAACAAGGATGGGTATGTACACAGTTAAGTCGATATAAAAGTCGGTGATATGATATGCCGTGAGCCATCGATGTAGTGGTAATGAAACATATCACATTTGTTAAGTGTTATTTTTTGGAATCTCATAATTAAGACAAGCGAGCCTAAACGCATCCAACAGGTCGTCATGTGACGTCTGGTATTTATCAAGCTTCCAGTCATCTACTACTACTGCAGTTCTCAGCGATATAATGAGATTCTGCAGAAATGGATGTATTTTGATAAACCTCTTAGACATCAGCGTATGCGTCCATTGTAGCATCTCTCTATGCCTCTTCTGAAAGTTGATGGGTATAATCTGCCAGCTGTTATTACGGAATGCCCATATTTGTTCCTCTGTAAAATCATGATATTCTTGATACTCGCCTATCCTTCGCTTAAGCTCGCGTATGACTTCTGGATTCGCACCGTCCACGTAAACACGAGTAACATGATGCCTCTGCTTAAGTTGCATGACATGGTTAATGATCTCATTCATCTGTGGCTTTTCGAAGCTTTCAGCATAGAATATTTCTATTTTCTTGTCTCTGTATTGAATGATAACAATGGCGAACTTTGAGGTGTCTCCCCATGCAACATCGATTCCCATTGACCTACCTATCATCGTACTTGTGTTCCAGTCCATCATTTCTTGGCCTTCTTCTTGAGTGCATATGGCTGCTTCAATGTCTAGAGTATGAAATACGTTGCCAATTTTACCTAAGTATTTCAAATTGTATTCTCTTTCAAATGAGGGTGAGGCTTTTGCCTTCTCTATCTCTTCGATTGTGTATATTCTGTCAAGACCGTAAGTATAGTCCAAGTATAGGCGTTTGTACAAGCATATGTCTTCAGGTTCCCGTTCTATCTTCTCAAACAGACCATCAGGAGCATTCGGTGTACTAACCATTACGATCCATGGATTACTCTTGGCAATATATCTCTCCGAGACATCTCTAGCATCTTTTTGCTGTCCTGGTGGAAAAAAATCAGCTTCATCTAGCAGGATAAAAGATACATCCGGTAAACCACGCATTGCATCCAGATGATGCGACGGGTATGCTTCTATATGTACTCCATTTAATTCGATAACAGTTTCTTTGCTATTAAAAGTGACAAGTTTGTTATCCGTGAATAATTTTTTCATTCTGTCTATGAGTATGATCGCTAGGTCTATTCTTGGGCCAGTGACGATACACATCTGTGTACCATTTAGATCGTTATTTCTCAAACACAGCCAGGCCATATATCGAAGCATAAATTCTGTGATACCAAGGCCTGTAGCTTTCTTTATCCAGGTATGCTTATGCTGTTGAAGGATGTCAAATAGTAGCTTCTCGTAATCAAAAAATGACATATGCTGCGAATTCTTCTTCGGCAGTTCGATGATATGATTGAAACAGCAATCACCATTTGTTAAGATGTCTGCTGCTTTGTGTTGTTTAATATCCCATATCCAGAAAGGCTTGTTCGATACTCTTCTAGAAAATAGAGTTAGTTGTTTTATGTACTGCCTCTCCTGCTGGCTGCCAACTATAATCTTCCTGAGATCTTTGAATGTCATTTCTATTACTTATTTCCCCATCTAAAGTAACTCTCCTATCAGACTTAGCTTTTTCTGTTAATGTTGTACTTGCAGCATGTGAAGCTCCAAATCTGATTGCATCATCTACCACCGTTGCATTAGTCAGTAATTCTAGCTTCATGGCATAACATTCCTTTGCTAAAGTTAATGCCTTTAACTTGTCACTATTGGTATTGTCGTCTGTTTGTGACATATTCCAAGCCTCCTTTAGTATCCTGTTTAATCCAACAAGGCACTTACCATACTCTTCAGGAAGATATTCGTCAATGTATCTTTGGACATTTCGTTTTGCTTCTATCCGTAAAAAAGATACATCTCTACTCACAATGCATGGATCTATTTTCAATACCTTTGATATTTCGATTTGGCTGTTTCCCATACTGAGTAATTCTAAGACCTTAGCCCTACGCCATTGTACTTGCGTTTTTGTACTCATTTGTTGCGTTCTTCTCCTCGTAGTCTGTAACTGTCATGCATTTTTACGAATAGGATATCTTATAAGTTGCTGCTTTTATCTCTTAGCCAATAAGACAGGATTTGCTGCACAATAAGTGAATAGGCTTTTTTGCAATTGGTTCACGATATGCAACTATAATGATATCATAGGGGTAGTGACCTAATTTTCCCCGTGACTATTGTCTTATATTTCCTAATCGTCAAAAAGATCTTGGTTGCAAAAAATCCTGTAGATTATTTTAGCAATGCATTGAAGGCATCTCTTTACGATGCACTAGACATCACGCAGAGCCTTTAGAGAATTGAATATAAATCTAAGAGGGTCTGCACAAGGATGAATCATTTAGTTATCGATACATAATACCACTCTATTGCTAGTACATCAGTTTCTCTCTTCGCTAAGACATCTATTTCATGGGTAGCACCGCTTTCACCCGTTAATTTTAGTCTGCTTTCAATGGAAAAGCCTTTGGTCTTAAGAATCTGTTCAACCATCTGTTCCAGTTTTACTCCCAAAGAATAGATATTAGGTTGTTCAATCTCTCTTCGTTCAGAATCGTTGATTGTATACCAAAATTTCGCTCCACAGTTATGGCAGAATTTTGTAGGTCCTACTAGGAGTTCTGAGCCACATTCAGAACAAAATTTCATGAATTAGATAACATGGCAGATTATAAGAGATTTGTGATTTGCTGATTCCCTTATGAACATTCTCTCATCGATACTCTCTAATACTTTAAATTGCCCAGGAGATAATCTTCAGTGTCCAATGTTTAAGGAACCCCTTTGACGTTTGAAGTTACGTCGCCTAGTAATGTATCAACTAGTATGGCTGTATCAAAAATGGGCGTAGTTACAAAGGATGGATTCAATTGGTCTCAGATGTTACCCTTGGATTCTATCTTGTTACTTTGATCATAATGCTCTACAATTTTATCTTTTAAGATTTTGTGTTGTGATTCATTTATTTTTCCTTTTGCATATAATCTTCAATCTCGTCGCCTATTATTTCTCTATTCTTATACTTTGACTTATTCTCATACTTAGAGGAAAGTTCTTCTCTGTATTTGGAGAACCTTCTTTGTTTCCACCCATTGATCCAACGTATGATAGAAGGCATGAATGTTCCGAGTAGGATAGTAAATAATGCAACCCAAATCGCTTCTGGTATAGGAGGTGGAGCATCTCTAAAATAGGCAACGAAATTCCCAGAAGAATCAATATTGAACGTATTATATTTATTATCGTTAGGATTAGGGAATAGTGGATTCAGTAGAAGATTAGAGTTTGGAGTAAACTCAGTGATTGTTTTACTTGAATTAGAGTCCAAATTTCTTTTAACCCAAGAGCTAAATGCAAACCCATTATTGGGTATTTCCTAATACCCGAGGTATATATCTAGGTATATTTTTACACAGCAATTTAGGAGTTTCAGATAAAGTAGACAAGGTTATTATGACTTTCTTTTAGCATGTCGATCTAATATAGTTCTCATAAAGACAACGGTCTAATCTATATTTGACAACAAAATGTCAGAAGAAAAAGTAAAAGAAAACCAACATCCAGACTCAAACGGAAATGAGAACCCACAAATAGATGAAGTAGACAGGTTCCTGAACTCAATTGGAGAATACTTACGTCTTCCTCAAAGAGATGGAGAATTCATTACTTATCGATTCTCAAAAGACAAATCAAAAAGGGAACTAGTAAAAGCAACCTTTCGAGATCCAGTGACCGATGAAATAAAGCCACAAATCAAGGTTAAGTACCTTGCAATTCATCCACAGTTCACAGAACAAGGAGAAAAACCACTTGAAGTACCAAAAACACTTGCGCAGCAAATCGAGGCAAACATTGAAGCGGGGCATCTTTTGCAAAAAATAATACGACATGGAACTGGGCCCAATACAAGGTATACTGTCATCGCTACCTAAATTCTCTTTTTTTTATTTTTTATTTCTAATTTCTGATTGATCTTTCATGTCTTCTAGTCTCACAATCATAACTTTATCATTCCGCAAATTAATTCTCAACTTACAGCCTCGATAAACCAACCAGGTAAACTGTTCCTTCCTAAGAAACTTCCAAAAGCGGAGTCCAATACATATGTTTTAGCCCAATCATCCTTTGACCTAATGGATCTTCCATAAGCTTGGACTAATCTCAAACTTGTCTGCCAATTATACCAAGCAGGATCCTTTTCCATTTTGGCACTAATCCATCTATCTCCCTTGCTTGGATACGGTACCTTCACCAATATCTGAAACCTTGACCTCTCATCCTTTAGATCTAGACCTGTATGTAACGACGGCGAAATTAAAACAGATGGCTTTGTAGATCTGAAATGCTCTGCCGTGACTTCCTCTCTGGGTCTTTCTGGATCCGTGTAAATCAGCCTCTTAATGTTGTTAGGGTTGATATATTTCTCAATGAACTTGACCTGTGCATAAGAGGTAGTATGAATTATTCCTTTATCGTTTTTATGCAATGACATTATCCTGTCGACTGCATTAGCTATTGCTCGCTGTGTAAGTTCTAATCCTAGAGTTTTGAAATTTAGATGTGCTATATCTAGTTGATAGATAGGCCTATTTTCTATTGGAAAGTCAGAACCAGCTTGAATGAATTTTACACTATTTCGATCCAGTCCAACGTTCCTGCAGAAAGCACCTATATCTAGGATGGTAGCACTCATTATCAGGGTCTTGGAACATCTCTCGAATAATTCTCTGCAATATAGAGAGATATCAAGAGGCTTAAATTCAACTTTTGTGATTTTATTGCTTTCAAGCGGTTCATTCATGAACCGAACATCTTGACTATAATCCATAATATGATATCTGTTCAAGATGTGTTGTTGCTGTCTCCATTTCCATTGATCATTATCTCCTTCCCTCTGTATATTAGATACGATCCAATTGTCTGGCTTAAACATGATCGCATCTATTACCTGTTCAAGTCTGTTTAAGTCATTGTACGCGTCTAACTTTACTTCTTCTGAACTCATTGTTGGGACAGAATCTTGTAATAATTGGTACAGATCCTGAAGAAACTTTAACCACTGCTCCATACTGCTAGAGTAGTCCAGAGTGGCGTTGTCCAAAAGATATGTTGGAATGTATTTCTGTAGTGTTCTCCTTGTTATTGAGATTCCTACTTGGTCTACTATCTGATTCTCTATTAGATGTCCTTCGTCTAGTATTAGCAATTCTTTTTGCGGAAGAACCATGTTATTCTTGTTCCTCATACGTAAGAAGATTAGAAAATTAGCATAATTAAAAATAGAGTGACTCGCAATTAATCCTCTGTTTAGCTGATCGTAATATGGACATGGCTGGTATTGGTCTTCCATTCTTATCTTGTCTTTTTTCAGATTATTAAGGTGCATCCAATTGTAACCAATTTTACCATCGGCATTAATATTGCCATTTGATTTGTACCATTGTCGGTACGCATCAAGGCGCAAAGTATCTATGAATACGGTCTCATTAACAGTATTTTGATTTAATACGCTATAATCTTCTTGATAGGTTCTATATCTGCATCCGCTGTGGAATTTTGAGCCAATACACTTATCTTCGCATTTAGGGCATCCATTTTTAATGTGAGCATGTTCGATTTGGTCACTACTGCGACATGGCCCATATCCAACAGATTTATGCCTGCATTCATCGTATCTAGCCGCTGGTCCACATTGACCGCATTTGTAATTGTCACTTAGGGCAAAGTCTTCCCTTACAAGACATGCAAAATTGCCCATCCCCTTGACTGATCTAAGAAATGGAAAATCATTTACGTACTGCGTCTGCAATTCCTTAGTAGCACTGCATGTATAGCTTGAGCCCAAGGTTCGAGCTACACACATAGCAACTGGACTTTTGCCGAAGCCAGTTGGAGCTTCCAGTACGATGACTTTGTATCCGCTGTTAAAGGCGTCACATATCTCTTGCAATACCTGACGCTGCATTGGCCTGATATCAGGAAAGGGAAATGCAGATAGATACTCCTTTAACTTAAGAGTCTTGTTGTTGTTTGCTACCAATTTTGGAAGACCTCCAAAGCCACGTCACCCAATTGTTATATAACAATCCTCTAGGATGCCCAAATTGAGCGTGAAATCATCAAAAATGGCAATTTTGAAAAAACTTTGGGGATAGTGTACAGTACACGTCACCAGATCACCCCATAAGAATATTATAAAAGAAACTTCCATAAGTTATCCCTAGTACACCTTAATACCCACCTTTGTTTTGTATGATGATAGTTTAATCCCATTTTTTCTCCAAGTTTTTTTAGTGTCAAATCAGGGAGCCTAGTTTCAAAGAGCATTAGGATAGAGCTGTCTATATCGAGTACCTCGGTATTATTTTCAGTCTTTCTTCTTATGAAACTTAGGAGATCATGATTCAAACATAGCGCGATTCGCTGTTCTAAGGCTATATCACCCATGCCGCTAGTATCGAATAAATGAGAGTTCTGTCTCAATGTCTCGTGGATACGATTAAATAAAACAGCTCTGATGATACCTTCTTCATCAACATCTAATTCTTCAAGTGATGTTTCCGCAATCCATCTGTCTAACCACTCTGGAAATTCAACCCCTGCAAATTCATAGAATTTCCTTATGACTATGTCCATAAGCTGATACGCATCATACTTCTTGCTTAGTAACAATTCTTGACGGTTGTCCCAGATATAATTAATTGTCCAATCCCCAAGTATCCTTAGTTCATGCCTTCTATTTTGCATGAGGTCATTATAGGCAATAGTATTTGGTTCGTCTTTATCATGTCTATCCTCCTGAGAGTACTTGATGGTATGAAGTCGTTTCAGTATCTCCCCTTTTCTACTGATAAATGGGTTGCCGTTGATTATCAAAGGGCTTAAGGATAAAAATGGAAAGTCGTATTTCCCCTCATGTCTTCCGTGCCTACAAATTAGTCTATCAATAGCATTCTTAAAAGTCTCTACGAGCTTTTCATCTCTACCGTAATTCTCGACCTTGCCAAATTCGGAAAATGTAATTGGGTATGTAGTTTTAGAAACAGCATTTCCAAACTTTGCATCAGTATTTGCAGAGCCAGCTGACAGATCGTATATCGATTGTTCAGATCTGACTGCGAAATTACCATGTATCTCAAGCATTGCCTCCGACATTGCACTCTTACCTCCATCACGCTCACCTGAGAATGAAATACCATTCATGTATTTCCTGGTAAGCTGTTTTAATACAAAATTGAAAGGTGCAATTATTGTCCATTTGATCCCCGTTGCTACTACATCACGTCTGTCAATACCATTGTAAATATAGAATCCTGACCACTTTTCCAGAAAATCAATTGTTACGATACATTCCTCTCTAGTCCTCTTTGGATGCTTACCCTCAATACCACTACGCTGAATATCCCCATCACAGTCTACAGACTTTTCAACCTCTAATTTGCCATCCTCCCTATAAGCAGTTATGATAGCAGATAATGCTTCAGTTGCACCGTATTCAGACATTACATAACCATCGTCCTTTAGGTGTTCCATGATTTGCGTCAAGCTCATTCTCGTGAAAGTGAAAGTCTTACCTATTGTGTCCTTGAACTGTACTGTGTAGTTTGTCTGAACATTTAGGAAATCAAGTGGACTTTCGTGTTTTATGACACTGACAGGTATACATCGAATTATGATATTGTCTATGGAGAGCTTGTAAACTGTTACTCTATTCTGTTCACTCTTGTCACCATTGACAGTAATTTCGTAGTCGTACTGGTGCGCTTTGTATATCACTCTCATTTTGAAGTCTGCCACAATCCATTTGATAGGATTCTTACCTACTTCTGTCCACAAATTTCCATCAAGTGAAGCCTTTA
>JAATVR010000782.1 GCA_014523665.1 Nitrososphaerales archaeon TH526 | reverse complement strand
CCGGGATAATTTGTACAATATGAACTTCAATCTTATGATCTCCCACAGGTAGCGGTTTAAGCATTAGCCATGTTCCATCTAGAAGGGATCTAAATGTGCCGGCAGGAACAGAGAACATATTATCTTTCGGAAACGTCATATTGTAGAAGTCTGTCGTCACACGATACTGTTGAACATTTTCAACATCCATGCCATCTATTACAATCCGGTGTGTTGCAAAATCATTTCTTGCCTTTACACATTTTCGTAAATCTTCATCGGTCTTATGAGTCGCATCATAGTTACACCATTCCGTTATTCCAAAGACTAAGATAGCACGATCTGCGGGAACATCGCAATCATAAGTAACAGTGTGTGACGGGATATCCGCAATAATCGGATTTGCCAACATTACCACAGGATACCCAAGTCCCACAAAGCAATCATAAGTATACTTAGTCGGATCGGGAAAAGGAGCAATTTCTTTCGGAATTGACATCCACCAATCCCAAAGTGTTATCCCCCAATTCTTATGCGATAATCCGTATGAACTAGAGCTTGGTGGGTAGATCTGATCTTGCAACGTGGCACTAACGGATTTGGGATAGATCGTCAAGGAACCAAAGACAATTAATGTGAGAAGATAGATCGCAGATAATTTTTTTTCCAATCACTTTCTCTTAAAAAGTTCTTATATAAAAAGCATTTTCGAAGAGTAAGTTTGTTGTGATGGATAAGTTTAATTGAAAAGATAATGTAACATGAATCGGCAAGCGTCATAAATGCGGTCAATTCGTTCTCTGTCCCCTTACCTATTATTTTTGCCGTTGATCGGATTGATCGCTTTCTTTTTGGATTCTTCGTTTCCTGCCTTTCGCAACTTCTTTCCAATCTACGGGGAGGACGTTAGTAGGATCTATTTGATAAACTCGATCGGATGCGTCATAGGGGTATTAGGGATTTTGTATATTCTTTTTAGAATGACAGAGGACAAGATGAAGGGCTTTAGAAGAACACCCGTCTTGGAATACGTAATTTTCATATCTCAATCTATAATCGTTGTACTTATTATCACGACTCTCTTGCAGTTACAAAGAGATGGAACGTACTCTTTGGTTAACGTCGTTATTTTATTTTCACTCTCATATGGAATAGGCATATACTGTATAGCTATACTGGCATCAAAATTTTTTGCCTGGTTCCGCATTGGACGGGAATTCATGGTACTCTGCTATGCTTTAACGCTGTGTATCTTTATTGCATTCTTGCTTACATCTATTGTGTATGCCGCATATGAATTCTCCACAAACATATACCCTATGGTGACCTCCAGCAGCATTGGTGCTCAGGTGACCGGGAGCAACCCTCTACCAAGTGTTTACGATACGTATTTTTATTACACTTATCTTCTGACATTCATCTCAGTATATCTAATTACTTTGTTATCTCTACGTGTCTATTTGAAAAAGATTGGACAAGTACTCTTCTACCTCATATTTAGTATACCACTGATATATTTTCTGTTAAAGCTATCACCATTTTTTTCGGCATATGTCGCTAGTCTAGTAGTATATTCTCCAACTTATTACGGTACGCTGTACACTCTTCTATTTAGTGGTACTGGCCCTCTCGGGGGAATTCTGTTCAGCATGGTGCTTTTCGCTCTTTCGAGACGACTGGATAACGTAACGATAAGAAATTATTTAGCACTTTCTGCATTGGGCATGCTGTTATTTTTCACTCTAAACCAAAATCCACCATTACAATATAGTCTCCTCCCCCCATTTGGAATAATATCAAAATCGTTCATTGGGTTGTCGTGTTACATGATTCTTGTCGGGATATACTCTAGTATAGCACTTCTTTCTCGTAGAAACACACTCACAAACGTGATCTTGAAGGAATTGTCCAAGGATAGGCTCTTCGGCTCGGCGGTCAGATCAGAGCACGAAATTCAAGTCAGGGACATAATCGATAAAAACATAAATCGTATCGAAGTTTTTCCGAAGAACGAGCCAAAGGAATTGTCAAGAGACGAAATTGCTGAGTTGGTGAGATTAGTAAGGAAGGAATTATCAGGTCCCAAATGATCAGAGAGTACGTAATATAGTGAATATTCTACGTGTTCAGAAATTACCAACATTGGTAGTCTTGTCTCGAGTTTTTTGCGCATTGCAAGTGAATCGTTGGGACATACTATCTATTTTCTGATTCTCTTCCTAGTCCGTCTGAGTTGCTAATATTCCTTCGACACCTTTTGCTATCTGCTTTGGATGCCGGAAAGCCCACCGGGATGAAAGCTTATGATTAAAATAATTTAGAAAACACACGATATGATGGAATATTTTCGTAAAACAGCGGTGACAGTATTTCATCATCAGATGAGAACGAAATCGTTACGAAAATGGGTCAGAAGATGGCGATTTATTTATAACTATGTAACTGGTCTATAGGATTGATATGGCTATTCTGGTAACGGGTGGGCCGTTTGGTAAGGAGCAAAGATTTCGTTGGTGAAGAATGGTTCGGATATTGAGATCGTTGGTCCTGGCCAGAACTATAATGGAATGTCTTACGGAGACTGGGCGGCGAGGTGGAGTAACTGGCTATTCTCAGAGCGACCAGAGCGTGATGAAGTGCAGCCTGATGTCGTTTTCCTGCGAGGTAACGTAGAGTACCACCGAGATCTTACACAGGCAAAAGGTGATGGTAAGCCTGTCGATCCATGGGAGTTTTTTTATGACAGGACAGGTGAAGCTAGTGTTGTAATCTCCGAAAATAGGCCTATTTTTGTTCCCGTATTAACGTCAACGAAGGTCTTCGGTGGTGGTTCAGAGGCTGGAATCATGTTCACCGAGGAACAGGTTCGCCATATCGCAAGGATTGACAACGACCAAAGCGGCGCTATGTGGGCAACAATACAGTCTTACGGTGACGAGATCGAAAGGCCATTGCTGAGTTTTGCGAAAGAAGGTAAAGATGATCTACTGAAGTTTAGAATAACGTCCCGCGTATTCAAATTGTCAATTTCAGAAAGAAATCCATATTGGAGTTATATGTTCCAGTATCCAATTAATTTTGGTGAGTATGACGCAGTAACGGATGGATTCTTTATATTAATAAAGAGCTTGCCCAAAGGGTCCTATAGGTTGAGGTTTGGTGGGAAAGGTAGACTTGATTATCGAACTGACTCCGTATATGATCTCCATGTAAGCCCTCAATTCTGTCTTGTGTCAACCGTGAAGGATGTTTCAACCGAACCTACGGGTACTTTCTGGAACTCACCAAAAGGATCGATAGGGAAACCCGACCGAAGTAAAGTTATCGGCGAATTGCGGAGCTTCGAAAGTCATAAGTCGTGATATGATAATTGTGAGCCCTCTCTCTTCCTGTAGGCTGTACTACCCTTTGATCCGAAACCATGTTATGGAACTCTCTCCCAAAGAAGGTGTTCATCGTCTCCGATTGCGTCCTTATATGTCGGATCTCTACCATGTTGTGGAAATTGGACTAGTTCAGACGAATCCCCTATTGGGCCCCGACCCTGTGCAACGAATTGTGACTCAATAGTCATCCTGTACTGCTAACTTGCGCCTTCGGAGTAGAAGAAAGTATACTACCTCTAGCTGCAATGATGCGTCTACGAGAGTAAGATCTGTCAGGGATACATTGACTGAAATTATACCAATATCTAAAAAAATTGGTGTAACGAGAGTTTCGGATATAACATTTATGGACAGACTCTATATCCCCAACTATTCTGCGATACTACCCGGAACAGCTGACACAATCTGGGTCTATAGCGGAAAGGGCATAACACGATCACATGCCAAAGCCGGTGCGTTAATGGAGGGTATAGAACGATATTCTTCTTTACCTAGCACCTACAGTGGAACTTTTATTCAGGGAAGATATTCACAGTTGTTAGAATCATACAATTATGTATTACATCCTGCCGAAGTGGTAGAACCCATTAACCAAGAATATAAGGACAAGAATGCTATACTGGATTTCTTGCCAGGTTTTGATTTGTTGACCGGTGAAGAGGTCTTAGTTCCAGCGGAGATTGCGTTGTATAGGTATTCTCCAAAACCTCCGGCTACCAGCGCATTTTCACATTTTCATACGAACGGTCTTGCATCTGGCAACGTACTTGAGGAGGCTGTATGTCATGCCTTGTGCGAGGTTATTGAAAGAGATTCGGTAAGCATTGCCGATTTGTGCGCATCTTCTATACCATATAGTATTTTAGAAAGGATAATAGATTCTTTAAGAAAGTCAAATGATGTCAGATTTCCTTATGCTGAAATACCTGCTGAAGACAAGTTTGTGGATGATGCGAGCATCTTTCCAGACGTGGACATTTCAGAAATTAGAGAAGAGTTTGAGCTCATAGGATGCCTATTAGAGAAATTTGATGTCGCTCGCATTCCTTTATTGATAAAGGACATAACACAAAAAGATATTGGCATTCCTACATTTGTTGCAAGTAGTATTGAGTGGATATCTCATGATTATGGATATTTTGCTAAAGGCTTTGGAACACATCCAGATGCTAGAATTGCATTGATCCGGGCAATAACAGAAACTTCACAAACGCGTGCAGTCAACATCCAAGGCGCTCGAGATGATTTGAAAAAAATACTATACAAAGAAAATGATGAGATATATAAAAGAAAATGGCAATTCATGCCCGTATCTTCAGGTAGAGGAAAAAACAATGGTAAGAATAGCTTTATTTTTTCTGAAATCAAAACACATATGAACGAAGATATTTTAGATGACATTTATCTTATTCTGTCCGGTTTGAAGAAGGCCGGCTTGAAAAGGGCAATAATCGTTGATTTAACAGATCCTGATATTGGTGTACCCGTCGTAAGGGCGATTGTCCCGGGGCTTGAGACTTTTGAGGTCACAAGTTCAATCATGGGTCGAAGAGCAAAAGAATATTTCTGGAACTGCTACCAATAATAGCTAGAAACGGAGCACTATTAATAGAGACTCACGAAGGTGAGATAGTACGTGTGTTGTTTTGGTTTCAATAATGCCGGAGCCTGTCTGAATGATTTAATGCAAATGACTGTTAGCAAAATTCCGATATGGAACAAGCACAGAGATATCATTATACTAACAAAGAGGATACTACAATTTTCGTAAAATTAGTAAAACAAAAGTAATTAAGTTTTAAAAAATCAATCTGATTATATAGAAATTTGGTTTGTCTAGTTGTGGCCCACGATAGTTGTGTCGCCTGGCGTTCTTTTTATGGGAGTCTTATCAATGAATTCAATTGAAGCGTCACCGGCTACGAGTGCCTTAATGATAGATAGTTTCTTATGCATTATATTGTTTTAATTATTCCTAGTTAATAAATGATGACCCATCCGATAATTTTTCGTGCCGCATGAAGATATTCTCTCTATCTTGAGTTTACCCCCCTATTGGCCTGGATCCAACCACTGTCTTCTTGCTT
>JAATVR010000781.1 GCA_014523665.1 Nitrososphaerales archaeon TH526 | reverse complement strand
GTCACACCGATCAACGTCAAATAGGTCTCTTCAAGAGATTCACTAGATTTGACATTTGTATCGCGCTCAATGAAATTCTAACAAGAGCTTCTAATCTCTTGAATTCAACTAACAGAAAGTAAAGCTGGGATTTACATATTAGAATACTGGGCTAGGTATTCCAGAAGCAGATAATGGGTGATCCTGAACTTGCCAATATCAAATATTATCGCTTAGAAAACAAGATATGTCATGGGAACGTGAGATAAAAGCGGATCTTGAATGGAAATAGTTAACAGATAGAGTGAGCTCTACTCAGCATACATGGTCCTAAGTTCCGAAGAAAGACAAAAGAGATTAGAAGAATTTCATAAAGGCTATGATGAGAATGTTCTGGATGAGAATCTTAGGAAAGAAAAAACCAGAGTAATTGCAACTCTTTCAGAGTATTTTAATAGAGAGATGATTTTAGCTGATGAATGTCTCATAAAGGGAGATGAGTCAGGTGCAGCAGTTTATTCTCATATTGCTAAAGTTATAGACGCAGCGCTGAAAGAACTTGAAGAACCAGAAGAATAAAATCTCGGTAGTGATTACGGGCCTTTCCTATTTATTTCGATAATAGATTCAAGCATTTGATTCGAGCCCGCGGTTTGTCCGTCATCTTTCTGCATAGACTGAATTATAGACTTCAAATGATTAATGATTTTGTGTTGTGACAGCAATAATGCTAGAATCACAGACTCTGTTGGAAATGGGTGTTCTTGTGCTTGATTATTTATGGCTACTGCATATTTGTAACAATTATCTAGTAATTTAGTAAATACATCTTTATCCTCATCTGACGGAAGTTTATCTATAAACCCGCACCATGTTTCGATTTCTTTGGTGAGAACATCCTCGTCAGGGAATAGACTCATTAACTAATTAGAACACTCCCAGGATCATTTTCATATTCTGAATTTGCTGATTCAATATCTCTGTTCCGCTGTTGATAAATCTCATCCCATCAATGATAGGTTTCTACTCGATCAGTTCTAGTTTTGTATTTGTGCGCTAATCTCAGGCTCTACATCATGGAACTTGATTAGTTGCTTTCTTAGACGATTTACCTGCTGGTACTTATTGTCGGCTTCTGCGATCCCTAGGCCTCGTGTATCATCACAGCCAGGTTTCAGATTGAATAGATGGCCCAAAACACACTTTAGAGTGTCAATTTCATTCAGAAGAACTTCTTTCTCTCTAGCTATATTTGAATCCTCTAACTCTGTCTCTAACTCTTGAATTTTTTCATGTAGTATATCTTCAAATTTTTTAGTGTCTTCCAACTCCAATCGTATTTTGCTTACCTCAAGCTGCTGCCGTCCGTCATCAATAGCCCGATCTAAAACCCATCTGATAATTCTTGTCGCCCATTGTAGAGATTCTATTTCATCTTTGCGGTCTATTATGTACATTGAGTTAAGTTTCACATTGGCTGCTATTTCGACTTCTTCTCTAAGAGACCCAATTCGTTCTTCAATAATTTTATTCAACTCATAGAGCTTGTGTTTATGCATTAATTAGTGACTCGCCAGTTTGCGATATAATCAATGAATTACCAAGAGGGCTGGGGGAGAGTGTATCGTGATCTTATTGGCCTATCGATTGTTTTGACATAGTATTGACACTCTTCTTCTTATCCCTTGTCAGAATGTACCTCTATCGAGATAACTCACTGCAACTGAGGCAATTGCAATAGCGATTCTTCTTTTAATGGATAATATTTATTGTCATACTCTAATTGATTTAATGCTATCTTGCTATTCATCGTCATCGACATTGCAGTTGTCGTCGCTATTATCGCTCTGTCTGGTGGATTCATCAATTGTCTTCTTTGCATTAAATCCCGTTTCATATCCGCCACTCCAACCAAGACAATATTCAGTAGAATGTCCAACTGGACAGTCAATGTTTCTATACGGATAGTCGACTAATCCCGCCGATCTTCCATCAGCGTTACCTTGTTGGTAGCTGTCGATTTCATCGTCTATGTCTCCCCCAAGGTTGTCAGAATTCGCTTGTGCTTGTTGATGTGCTGCAAGTAAAATAATAATGAGTAAAACTACCATGAGCCCGCACAGATCCAGTCTCTTGGTCATAAGACTTTTGATCTCTGCTATCATAACTCAGTGATTCGTATAAATTTGATTCTGTTATATATAATTTCTAGTTGTATTT
>JAATVR010000780.1 GCA_014523665.1 Nitrososphaerales archaeon TH526 | reverse complement strand
TTAGACCTAAGGACCCTTCATTTCGTGCTCAGTTTTTCTATGTCCTTGCATTTCGGTTTCGCTCTTAAAGCCTCTCCCACAAATAGTACACTTGAATTTCTTTCCCGTGAGAAAATCAAAAAACATAATATAATATACCAATCATACTATTTATGTATGTATAATTATTCCATGTTGCGGCTAATTGCTTGTTAGGTTAAGACCGTTAGTGGCATGGACACAGAAATTTCAAGTCTGCTCTGAGTTCTCAGCATAGAAGGTATCTTCCCGTTAATCTGCTCGTTTAATTATTCTTACAAAAGGCAATTTATCTGAAAGTTTTTTATCTTTTTCAGTTGCTTCGCTTCCGTACCCTTGATCTTTTGTAAAGTAGTTAGATTTGTCAGGTTTAGCTTTCCTTTCAAATTGCTTCAGTTCATCTTCAGTCATAGTGAGACATACCACATGACCATCCCATCCTTCCACTTTGTCCAGCGGGACATAATAGTATCGTTCATTTCTTAACCCTTTTTTTACAACTATTGTTTCTTTATTTACAGCTTCTACTTCGCCGATTTCCTTCCCTCTTCTCTTTCTTACGTAAACGGGTTGTTTAGTCAGATCCATTACACTTTTCGTAGACTGATTGTTACGATTCAGCTTACTATCTGAGATGGGGCTCATAAAACCGGTAGATTATAATACTATTTAACAGTTTAACATGATATCCTTATCCTACCGTATATCCCTAATCACTAAGCAGGCACATAATGTCGTAATATTCAGAGGTACGACCAATATGAAAGTAGTGGATGGAGCAAAAGATAGATATTTCGCAATATCGTGAATGTCGACTATCATATATCGTGGAACCAGCTTGGAAGTGAATGAGGGGTATTCGTGTCCTTAGGAACGATAATTCGTTTACTCTTTTATAGTTTGTCGAATATAATCCGTTACTATGGGAAAACTAACTGATAAAGTTAAAGATACCCTCATGGGTGCTAAAGATACTGTCGTTGGAACGGATGACCAGGACCACAAGAGGGATACTATTAGCGATACATTGACAGAGTATGAATCTAAGGAACCAATGGCTCCAGCAAAGATTCAAGAGCATGAACCTACGGCTGTTAAAAGAGAAATGACAGAGAAGATCACAGAACCAGGACAAGAGGGCACAAGTGCTCAAGACGCGGCTGAGAGAGCTCGAAGGAGCGGTATGACGAAAGGAACCGCAGGTGCTGCTCAGACCAGAAGCGAACACGAATAAGAGAACGCTGGCATAAATCAGCAGGCACTAACCACCAGACCCAAAGGGTATGTAATATGCATTTTTTTATGATGTCGGTGACAAGGCGTTTCATAATTCTTGCGATTCAACATGAATCTCTACAGACGAGCGTTAAACTCATTGGAATGTCAACTATAAGCGATCCCTGTTTATACTTCTGATGAAACTAGTGTTAATACTATTATATCCATCTGCTTAACTAATCACTGTCGGCCTTTCAAGCTCGAGATAAATCTGATCTCTAAAATTTTGAATTTTATTAAATATGAATTATCACGGTCATTGAAGCATTGATATGCATAATATCTTTAGAGATGTGGACGATTGAAATAGAACATACATGGACGGTCTATAAAAGTCTCCTATAACAAACTCTAGGCCCTTATATACTTGTTATATACTTGTCAAATAATCGTCGATTATTGATATAATGCTCATTTTGATATGATAAGCCTCTCTCGAACCGCATAATTCCACCAACCTCATAATCCGCTAATTTAGTGTTTGCTTGATATATGCAGGACGATTGTTAAAATCCAACGCTGTGGCTGTTCGAAAAATAATTTTTGAAATAACGGTTGAACCGGCATAGTAAACAATTGGCATCTTATCACCATATGTTACCTTAGTATCCATATCTTGATACCTAACTTGAATCCATTTGGTTATGCTTTCAGAAGTAAAGTCTCCCCTCTTTCCTAAATTACTTTTACTGTCTTCCTTCATTGTATTTGTACTACTACTTTAACCATTTTTAATGCGCTTTAAGTAAATTAATAATTTTTACCTACTTGGCACTTATTGATCTCAATCTAATCCAGACGATATTTCGTAACCCTGGTAGATTTCATTCTCAACCTAAACTTGGTCCTTCCATCGACCTAATTGCTAGCATAAACGCCATATTGAGATTTCCTGAGGTACAATGAACACAATAAATCATTGTACATTTACAATACCTGCTCTGGCTAATTTGGCTCCTATACCATAGCCAAAGAGTGCTATTCCGGTACCTAATCCTGCCATTTCAAATCCACCTTTTATGATGTTCATTTGGGCAATGCGTGCCTTTATTGCACCTATTAGGAAGGAAGAAGCAATACTTATCAAAATTGCTACTAAGATAGCCGTAGTCGATGACATGAACCCAAACTTAACC